>NZ_SMKJ01000406.1:0-4589 GCF_004348615.1 Micromonospora sp. KC207 | reverse complement strand
GTGTTGACAAGGGGCCCCTCCACTACCGAATGCGTTAACAGTGGGCCCTTCCTTGCACCAGTGGCCCGCGCGCCGCGGGCCCGCGTTAGCGCTTACCTGCCGGTAACGCCTAGGCTCCGGACCGACGTGGATCAGCTGAGCAGAGGGGGACCCGTGGCCCGTACCGTGCTGGTGACCGGCGGCAACCGGGGGATCGGCCTGGCCATAGCGCAGGCGTTCGCCAAGCAGGGTGACCGGGTGGCGGTGACCCATCGTAGCGGTGACGCGCCCGAGGGCCTGTTCGGTGTCATCTGCGACGTGACCGACTCCGCCTCCGTCGACGCGGCCTTCACCGCCGTCGAGGCCGAACTGGGCCCGGTGGAGGTGCTGGTCGCCAACGCCGGCATCACCGACGACACGCTGATCATGCGGATGTCGGAGGACCAGTTCACCCGGGTGCTGGACACCAACCTCACCGGCGCCTTCCGCTGCGCCAGTCGGGCGTCCAAGAAGATGCTCCGGGCCCGGTGGGGACGCATGATCTTCATTTCCTCGGTGGTCGGCCTGTACGGCGGCCCCGGGCAGGTCAACTACGCGGCGAGCAAGGCCGGCCTGGTCGGCATGGCCCGGTCGATCACCCGGGAGTTGGGCGGGCGCAACATCACCGCCAACGTCGTCGCGCCCGGCTTCATCGACACCGACATGACCGCCGCGCTGCCCGAGGAGCGCCGAGCCGAGTACGTCAAGGCCATCCCGGCCGGCCGGCTCGCCGCGCCCGAGGAGGTGGCCGGGGTGGTCACCTGGCTGGCCTCGGACGCCGCCGGCTACGTCACCGGTGCCGTGATCCCGGTCGACGGCGGCCTCGGCATGGGCCACTGACGCTGCCCACCGCGCCCCACCGCACGAATCTCAACGGAGGAACTCCCACATGTCCGGACTGCTGGCCGGTAAGCGGCTGCTGGTCACCGGCGTCATCACCGACGCCTCGATCGCCTTCTCCGTGGCGAAGCTCGCCCAGGAGAACGGCGCGCAGGTCGTGCTCACCGGCTTCGGCCGGCTCTCCCTGGTCGAGCGGATCGCCCGGCGGCTGCCCGCGCCGGCCCCGGTGATCGAGCTGGACGTGACCAACGCCGAGCATCTCGCCGGCCTGGCCGACAAGGTCCGGGAGCACGTCGACGGCCTCGACGGGGTGGTGCACTCGATCGGGTTCGCGCCGCAGAGCTGCCTCGGCGGCGGCTTCCTCGACGCCCCGTGGGAGGACGTGGCCACCGCGCTGCACGTCTCGACGTACTCCTACAAGTCGCTGGCCATGGCGGCGCTGCCGCTGATGTCCCCGGGCGGCGCGGTGGTCGGGCTCACCTTCGACGCCACCAAGGCGTGGCCGGTCTACGACTGGATGGGCGTGGCCAAGGCCGGGCTGGAATCCGCGTCCCGCTACCTGGCGCTGCATCTGGGCAAGCAGGGCATCCGCAGCAACCTGGTCGCCGCCGGGCCGCTGCGCACCATGGCCGCGAAGTCGATCCCCGGCTTCGTCCAGTTCGAGGACGCCTGGGCCGATCGGGCGCCGCTGGGCTGGGACCTCACCGACCAGGAGCCGGCGGCGCGCGCCTGCCTGGCGCTGATGTCCGACTGGTTCCCGGCGACCACCGGTGAGATCGTCCACGTCGACGGCGGCTACCACGCCCTCGGCGCCTGAGGCGCAAGGACGAACGGGCCGGGGTGCCCCGGCGCAGCATGCGCCGCCGGCCCGTTCGCCCGGGGCCCCTGCTGACGCACTCGGTGTGGCAGGGGCCCCTTCCTGACCTCCCCCGGGCCCGGGACCAGGGGGCGTCGCCTGGTCGCCGCCGGGTGCGGGGAAGAATGGGGCCCATGGTGTACGACGCGTTGGTGCTGGTCTCCTTCGGCGGACCCGAACGGCCCGAGGACGTGTTGCCCTTCCTCCAGAACGTCACACGGGGGCGGAGCGTGCCTCCGGAGCGGCTGGCGGAGGTCGCCGAGCACTACCTGCACTTCGGCGGGGTCTCCCCGATCAACCAGCAGTGCCGGGACCTGCTCGCGGCGATCCGGGCGGACTTCGCCGAGCACGGCGTGGACCTGCCGGTCTACTGGGGCAACCGGAACTGGGACCCGATGCTCGCCGACACCGTGGCGCGGATGCGCGACGACGGGGTCACCCGGGCCCTGGCGTTCGTGACCAGCGCGTACGGCGGCTACTCCTCCTGCCGGCAGTACCAGGAGGACATCGCCAGGGCCCGGGCGGCGGTCGGCCCGGACGCCCCGACGGTCGAGAAGCTGCGCCAGTTCTGGGATCATCCCGGCTTCGTCGAGCCGCACGCCGACGCGGTGCGCTCGGCGTTGGGTCAACTCGACCCGGCGAAGCGGGCCACCACCCGGCTGGTCTTCACCGCCCACTCGATCCCCACCTCGATGGCCGTCAACGCCGGTCCGCACGGCGGCCGGTACGAGGCGCAGCTCGCCGAGACCGCCCGCCTGGTGCACGCCTGCGCCGCGCCCGACCTGCCGTACGACCTGGTGTGGCAGAGCCGGTCCGGCCCGCCGCACGTACCGTGGTTGGAGCCGGACGTCAACGACCACCTCGCCGCTTCGGCGGAGGCGGGTACCACCGGCGTGGTGGTGAGCCCGATCGGGTTCGTCTCCGACCACCTGGAGGTGGTCTGGGACCTCGACACCGAGGCGCTGGAAACCGCCAAGCGGCTCGGCCTGGACTTCGCCCGGGCCGGCACCCCGGGCACCGACCCGCGCTTCGTCACCATGGTGCGCGAGCTGGTCGCCGAGCGCACGGAGCCGGGCGGCGAGCGGCTGCGCCGTCGCCTCGGCGAGCTGCCGCTGTGGGACGCCTGTCCGACGGTGTGCTGCGTGCCGGCCCGCCGTCCCTGACCCCGGGTCCTCCCGGTCCTGCCCCGCTACCCGACACCCCTGGGACGACGAATGTACGAACGCAAGCCGGTGGAGAGCTGGCTGACCGACATGGACGGCGTGCTGGTGCACGAGGGCCAGCCGGTGCCCGGCGCGCCGGAGTTCATCAACAAGCTGCGCTCCTCCGGCAAGCCGTTCCTGATCCTGACCAACAACTCGATCTACACGCCGCGCGACCTCCAGGCGCGGCTCACCCGGATGGGCTTCGAGGTGCCCGAGCACGCCCTCTGGACGGCGGCGCTGGCCACTGCCCAGTTCCTCGCCGACCAGCGGCCGGGCGGGACCGCGTACGCGATCGGGGAGGCCGGGCTGACCACGGCCCTGCACGCGGTCGGGTACGTGCTCACCGACTTCGCCCCGGACTACGTGGTGCTGGGGGAGACCCGCACGTACAGCTTCGAGGCGATCACCAAGGCGGTCCGCCTCATCAACGACGGGGCCCGGTTCATCTGCACCAATCCCGACGTGACGGGGCCGTCGGTGGAGGGCGCGTTGCCGGCGGCCGGTTCCGTCGCGGCGATGATCTCCAAGGCGACCGGCGTCGAGCCGTACTTCGTCGGCAAGCCGAACCCGATGATGATGCGTTCGGCGCTCAACACCATCAACGCGCACTCCGAGACGACCGCGATGATCGGCGACCGGATGGACACCGACGTGCTGTGCGGCCTGGAGGCGGGGCTGGAGACGATCCTCGTGCTGACCGGGATCAGCACGAGGGCGGAGGCCGAGCGGTACCCGTACCGGCCGTCCCGGATCGTCGACTCGGTGGCGGACCTGATGGACGAGATCTGACCAGCCCGCCACCGGGTGGGGGCGCAGCGGTCAGGGGCGCAGCGGGGCGTTGCAGGCGGCGACCAGGGCCTGGCGGCAGGCGGTGGTGAGCGGGCGCAGTGCGGCGTCGCGCTGCCGGGCCTCGTGGTTGTTGACCGCCCCGCCGGGAGCGCTGTGCCCGGCCAGCGCCAGCACCCGGTCGAGCACGGCGGCGCGGGCGAACAACCGGCGCGCCCGGGGGTCGAAGCCCGGGGGCAGGTCGGTGGTGCCGTCGGGGCGGCGCAGCGCCTCCAGCGCACCGGCCAGCTCCGGCCGCCACTGGGCGACGTCGAGCCGGGTCAGCGCGGCGGTGGCCTCGGCGAGCGCGCTGGCCAGCTCCGCCTCGGCCTCGGCGGCGCCGGGCGAGCCGAGCGACGCGGCCGGGGCGTCGGCGGGCAGCGGGTAGCACCGCCACAGCACCGTCTCCCACGTCATACCCGAGCCCGAGGTGTGCGTGCGGACCTCCGGGATCACCCCGATCCCCCCGGCGACGACCGCCTCGCCGGTGAGCAGCGCGGCACCGCTGAAGTCGCCCGGCCCGGGCAGCCCCCGGGGGTCGCCCGGCACGGGCAGCACCAGCCGGATCTCGTCCGGGGAGAGCTTCGCCAGCGTGGGCAGCGCGTCGCGCAGCGGGACGTCGGTCCAGGTGCCGGGGGCGTCGGCGACGAGGTGCTCCTCGTCGCCGGCGATTTCCTCGGCGACCTCGTCGTACGGCACGAGCCCGGCGCGCCACGCGCGTATCCAGGCAACGAACCGGCTCGACCGGCGCGGCGCAACCTTGACCGCGCCCGTTGCGGGGGAGGACATGCAAGAGAGGGTACGTGGTGCGCGCCGTCCGTGTCTCGACTGCTGCGGGCCCGGCT
>NZ_SMKJ01000405.1:0-4613 GCF_004348615.1 Micromonospora sp. KC207 | reverse complement strand
ATCCTGCCCGAGCCGCCGGCCGCCCACCCGCCCGGGAGGCCCGCTCCCGACGGGCGAGCCGGGCCGGGCGTACCGCTACCGCCAGGTCTGCTCCGAGAAGCCCGCTCCCGGCAGGCCGGCCCGGCGGGTCCGCTTGTGGCGGGGCGTACCGTCGGGGTGTCAGGCCGGCAGCTGCGGCAGGCCGATCGGGCTGTCCGGCGGGATCACCGTGTGCCCCGCCCGGGCCACCGGTTCCAGCAACTCGCGCAGCCGGTCCGTACCGTCCGCGCCGAGCGCCTCCCACGGGTGCAGGGCGGCCACGTCGGTGGCGTCCTCCACCGTCCGGAACGCCGCCCGGCCGTGCTCGGTCGGCTTCCCGTCCCCGGTCAGCCATCCCCGCTCGACGAGGCGCCCGGTTGCCGCCTGCCACTCCTGCTCCGACCAGCCCCGGCCCAGCAGGTTCACCTCCGGCATGCCCTCGGCGACCTTCCAGGCGAGCGTCTCCACCGGGTCCAGGTTGGCGGCGACCAGCGCCGCGACGTGCCCGTCGCCCCGGTGCTCGCGCAGCGTCGTCGCGGCCTGCCACAGCCGGGCCAGCGGGTACTCGGCGGCCGGCAGGGCGGCGTTGGCGGCACCCAGCACCCGGCCCGCCGTCCGCGCCGCCCGGGCGGCCGTCTCCAGCAGCTCGGCGGCCTCGGCGAGGTGCCCCTCCGGCAACTCGTACGTCAGCTCGGCCAGCGCCTGCACGGCCCCGGTGAGCCGGGCCCGCAGCGCCTCGGCCGGGGTGGCCAGCTGCCACACCGCCGGCAGCGCCCGCGCCACCATGGGTGGTGCGAAGGTGAAGAACGCGGCCACCACCGGGGCTGCCTCCACGGCACCCAGCGGGGCGGCCCGGCCGGCGAAGTACCCCCGCCAGTAGCCGCGCAGCCCCACCGCCTCGTAGGCCGCGCGGGACCGGGTGTGGAAGTAGGTGATCGCGTGCACCGGCTCGAAGTGCGTCCACATCAGCCGGGCGAGCCCCGGATCGTCCAGCGCCGCCACGTGCACCTCCGCGTCGGTGGGCATGGTCGCCGCGAGCGGGCGACGCCCGCGGTGAGCTGAACCTACTGCCGCTCGGTGAACGTGCGGAACCCTGCTGTGACCTACTGCGCGGCGAACGGGCCGGCGGGTCGGTCGACCTCATGGCTGTCGGAAGTCTGTCAGCAGACCAGCGAGGTAACAGGGAAGCGACGTACGTCGATTAGTGTGTTGCCCTGCGTGCTCATGTGGATGCACTGAGTCGCCAGTGTGCCGGCTGTGCCGGCTCGGATCGGAGGGATCATCGATGGGCAGACCCAGTTGGGTGACAAGAAGGGCAGTTCTCTCGGTAGCCGTGATGGTGGTGGCCGCCGGGCTCGTGCCCGCACAATCGGCGAGCGCGGCGGCCCCGTCATTCCACTACACGATCAAGAGCGGCACGCCCGAGTGGCGCAGTCTCGGCACGCACGAGGCCATGGTCGAGGCCGTCCAGATCCCCGGTGCGACCGTCGCCAGAATGAGCACGGAACAGCTCACCACGGCGGTGCTGGACTATCCCCTGCTCCCCGACGCGCTGGCATTCAACAGCGTTCAGGAGGGGTTCGAGGCGGTGGCCGCCCGGTTCACCGGGCTCCGGGAGCTGCTGCGCCGCCCTGACGCGGCCGCAGTGCTGCTCGACCGCTACCGGAAACTGGATGTCGGCATCCCTTCGACGGACACCGAGCTGCAGGCGGGCAACCGGACGCTCGACGCCTGGAAGCTGGAGACCGTGCTCGCACAACCGCAGGTTCTCCACGCCATGTCAGCGGGCCAACTCGAATCGCTGTTGCGCGTCGGGCTGGAGAAGTTCGCTGCCAAGCAGAGTCACGCCGAGGTTTACGGCGAAGCGGGGCTGGAGCCCACCGCCGTCCTGCTCGGTCGGGCACTCGCTGTCCGCGAGGGATGGAGCTGGAAGGAGTCCCAGCTGCTGCGAGAAGGCATCCAACTCGTCCCGGGCACCACGCGCGCCACCGTGGACGCCGTGCGCCAGCACCTGACCGCGCCGCTCGCTCGTCACGAGGTCACCGACGGGTTCAGCACGCAGGACTACGCCAGCACGGTCTACACCCCCAGGGGGACCGCCGTCTCCGTCACCACGACGACCTACGAGCTGAGCAGCGCGCAGATAACGGCCAACAACAACTACGTGACCTCGACCTACCCTTCGGCGACGCTTGAGCGGAACTCCTCACGGAAGTACAACTGCCACTCCTACGCCTGGTACTCCACGTCCACGTCGAACGACCGCTGGATGAACACCCCCGGCGACGACAAGTACTGGCAGGACGGCAGCTACACGCGATGGCAGGTGCCGTACCAGTGGTTCTCCAGCATGAAGTTGTCCTACGCCAGCGACGATCACTCGGGCATCTGGGTGGGCACCGGCAGCTACGTCCGCTCCAAGTGGGGGCAGTTGGGCCAGGTGTACCACGCCTGGAACTACGCGCCGTACAACAGCTCGACCACCTACTCCTACTTCCTGACCTGACCTGACCTGACCGGAGGTCAACGTGTCGCGGGATGCCGGGCCGACCGGCCCGGCATCCCGCCGACGCGCCGCAGGGCACCCGGCTGGTGGGAAACCGGCCGGATCGGTCGGCTACTGCGCCGCCAGCACGTCCACGACGAAGCGCAGCGCTCCGGCCGGATAACCGTCCGGCGGGTTGTTGCCGTACCCCAGCTCCGCCGGGAGGTCGAGCTGCACACGGCTGCCCACCGGCACCCCGACCAGACCCTGGTCCCAGCCCTTGATGACGCCGCCGACGCCGATCTGGAAGGTGGCCGGCTGGCCGCTCCGCCAGGAGGCGTCGAACTCCTTACCGTCCTTGTAGGTGACGCCTACGTAGTTGGTGGTGATCTGCTGGCCGGCCTTCACCGCCGGACCCTTGCCCTTGATCAGCGTCGTCACGGTGAGCTTCTTCAGCTCGCCCTTGCCCGCCTCGACCTTCGGCTTGTTGGCCAGCGCCGGGTCCGACCCCTCGGGCAGCTGCGGGGCGGGCGGCGCGGTGGGCTCCTCGGCCGGCGCGCTCGCCGACGGGGTGCCGGCGGCCTGCTCGGGCGCGTCGTCCTTACCCTGGTTCACCACCACGAACACCGTGATCAGCACGCCGACCACGGCGAGACCGGCGAGCGCGCCGAGGATCGACTGCAGGCGGCGCTTCTTCTCGGCGGCCTTCTTCGCCGCCAGCTGGGCGGCCAGCCGCCGCTCCGCCTTGCCCGGGCCCTGGCCCGCCGATCGGTTCTGCACACGCTCGCTCACGTCGACTCCCTGATCAAAAAGGTGGGGGCCCGGCGGCCGCTGCCGAGACCAGCGCTCACGGTACCCGCCCTGCTGCCCACGGTGCTGCCTCGGCCGGCCCCCGTCCCGACCCGACTCCCGCCGGCGCGTGGGTGCCATGGGGGTAATTTCTTGGCCATGGCGATCCTCACCGAAGAAGACCTGGCCCTGCTGGCCGAGCCGCAGCTCGCCCACGTGGCCACCATCGAGCCCGACGGCAGCCCGCACGTCACGCCGGTCTGGGTGGACACGGACGGCGAGCACATTGTGTTCAACACCGCCAAGGGGCGGCAGAAGTACACCAACATCCAGCGCAACCCCGTCGTGGCCGTCTCCGTGGCCGACAAGGCCAACGACCTCCGAACTCTGTGGATCAAGGGCACGGCCGAGTTCGTCGAGGAGGGGGCCGACGCGCACATCGACCGGATGGCGCAGAAGTACCTCGGCCAGGACACCTACCCGTTCCGGCAGCCCGGCGAGGTGCGGGTGATCGTCCGGATCACCCCCACCCACAAGCTCGGCCGCGGCTGAACCGCAAGGAGGGGCCCCTGGCTGACAAGGGGCTCCTCCTTACCCCCGACGTACGCCGCGATCGCGCCCTCCGCGATCGATCTCGAGTCGTCGAAGAGTTGGTCGAGGCCGAGGTCGGAGACCTTCCCCCGCCCGGCGGGCCGACGTGCGGCTGCCCCAGCCGGCTGAACAGGATGCGCAGCATCGCGTTGACGTCGGTGGCGGTGCCGACCGTCGAACGCGCGTCGCCGCCCATCCGCTGCTGGTCGACGATGATCGCCCTCGTCAACCCGTCGAGCACGTCGAGGCCATCCTCAGCGCAGTTCCTGGATCCGGACCAGGTTGCCGGCGGGGTCGCGGAAGGCGCAGTCACGCATCCCGTACGGCTGCTCGGTCGGCTCCTGGACGACCTCGGCGTCGCTGGCCTGCACCTTCTCGAAGGTGCCGTCCAGGTCGGGGGTGGCCAGCAGGATCCAGCCGTACGTGCCCTTGGCCATCATCTCGGCGACGGTGCGGCGCTCGTCGTCGGTGATGCCGGGGTCCACGGCCGGCGGCGCCAGGAGAATGGAGGTGTTGGGCTGCCCGGCGGGGCCGACCGTGATCCAGCGCATCTGGCCGGCCCCGACGTCGTTGCGGACCTCGAAACCGAGAATGTCGCGGTAGAAGGCCAGCGAGGCGTCCGGGTCGGTGTGCGGCAGGAAGCTCGTGTGAATCGTGATGTCCATGCCGATCACGCTAGTTGCGCCCACCTGACCTGTGCTTCTCGATTCCTGACCGGTGGGGTGGGGGC
>NZ_SMKJ01000404.1:0-4695 GCF_004348615.1 Micromonospora sp. KC207 | reverse complement strand
GTCGGCCACCCGGCCGACCCCGTACGCCGCGCCGAACACCGCCGCCAGGCCGAGCACGAAACCGCTCAGCTTCGTCGCCGTGTTCATCGTGGGCCTCGGTTTCTTCGTAGGGGTGGCGTCACGCGTCGACGAGGGTGTACCCGGCCTCGTCGACGGCGGCGCGCACGGTGTCGGTGTCCAGCGGGCCGTCGCTGGTGACGGTGACCCGGCCGGCGGCCAGGTCCACGCGGACGTCCGTGACGCCCCCGATCGCGCCGACCTCGGTGACAACCGAGTTGGCGCAGTGCCCGCAGGTCATCCCCTGCACCTCGTACGTCGTGCTGACCATCGCTTCTCTCCTTCCGCTGCACCTCACGCTACCCCCGGGGGGTAAGCGTGGGGCGGACCACCGCCCCTGGACGCCACAAATACCCGGCGGGGGTATCTGCGACGGGGAGAACCGTACCATACCCCAGAGGGGTATGGTAATCTCGGCTGCATGACCGGACCCGCGCCTGCCCCGACCCGGGGGTACACCGCCAGCAAGGACCAGTTGCTCGCGCGGCTCCGCCGCGTGGAGGGCCAGGTCCGCGGCATCGAGAAGATGGTCGACGAGGACCGCTACTGCATCGACGTGCTCACCCAGATCTCCGCGATCCAGGCGGCCCTGGACAAGGTCGCCCTCGGCCTGCTCGACGGGCACGCCCGGCACTGCCTGCACGAGGGCGCCGTCGAGGGGCGGGCCGACGAGATGGCCACCGAGATGATGGCCGCCGTCGGCCGTCTCATGAAGCGCGGCTGACGGCCACCGGCCGCTCGACGAACGCGGCCCACGGCTCTTGATCAACGCCAGGTCGGCGACATGGGGGCGATCCCGCGGTGTGGACCCCCACGTCGCCGACCTGGTGGCCGTCCGTCAGAGCCGGGCGAGGATCTTCCGCATCAGGTCGATCTCGCCCTGCTGGCTGGTGGCGATCTGCTGGGCCATCGCCTTGACCTCCGGGTTGACGCCCTCCGCCAGTTCCTCCTTCGCCATGGTGATCGCGCCCTCGTGGTGGGCGACCATCATGGTCAGGAACCGCCGGTCGAACCCGGCGCCCTTCGCGCCCGCCAGCTCTTTCATGTCCGCGTCGGACATCATCCCGGGCATCTCGTGGTCCATCTCCGGCAGCCCGTGCCCGTGCCCGGCGGCGGGCGACGGCACCGGCCGGCCCCACCCGGTGAGCCAGCCGGTCATGGTGGCGATCTCCGGGGCCTGGGCGGCTTCGATCTGGGCCGCGAGGCGCTTGACCTCCGGGTCGGCGGCGCGGGTCTCGGCCAGCTCGGCCATCTCCACGGCCTGCCGGTGGTGCGGGATCATCATCTGGGCGAACATCATGTCGGCGTCGCCGAACGTGGCCGGCCCGCGCGTCGGGACCCCGGTGGCGGAGGTGGCCCCGGCGGCGGTGGTGCCGGCGGCCGGCTCGTCGCGGCCGGGCGAGCCGTGGTCGCTGGAGCCGTGGTCGCTGGAGCCGCAGGCGGTCAGGGCGAGAGCGGCGGTCAGGGCCGCGCCGGCCAGGGTGGCACGGCGCGCGCTCGTACGAGTGGTCACGGTGAATCCTTCGGTCTCAGTCATGTGTGCGGGCAGGACGGGGACACGGGCCACCGGCTGAGCCGGCACCCGCGCCGGGGCGTCCTACGTACGCGACACCGAGACCTCGGCCAGCCGAAGGCCGACCGGGCGGGGCGGCGGGGCGCGCGGGCCGGCGGACGCGTCACCGGGCCGGCGGCCGGGCGGGCCGAGCGCCCGCGAACCGGTCAACAGCAGCACGGCGACCAGCAGGGCGATTCCGAGCGCGCCGAGCACCGCCAGGCAGACGCTCCACCCCGCCGGCCCGTCGGCGGTACCGCCGGCCGGCTGGAGCCGGGTGGGCGAACACCCGCCCGCCGGGCAGCCGACGTGCGCGCCGGGGGCAGCGACGACGGTCGTGCCGCTGGCGAGCGCCCCGGAGCCGGTCAGGCCGTCGGTGGGTGACACGGATGTCGTCGTGACGTCGGCGAGGGCGACGGAGACGGCCATGACGTCGGCGAGGGCGACGGAGACGGCCATGACGTCGGCGAGGGCGACGGGGACCGGATGGCCGTCGCGCGGTGCCGCCCCGTCATGGCCGCCGTGGGTGCCGCCGGAGTGCGCGCCGTGGCCCAGGGTGTGCATGGCGGTCAGACCGGCCAGGGTGCAGAGCAGCAGCGCGAGGCGGACCCACCGCCCGCCCGTCACCGTCGCCGTCCGCACGCCACCACGCTAGCCGTCCCGGCCGCGCCGGACCGGCCGAACACACCGTAGGGCCCGCACCGCTGCTCGTCCTTGTCGCCCGTCACCCGCGGCTCGGGTGGGATCGATGACGAATCCGCGCCCAGTGCCCCCGGCATGATCTGCCGCCGGCGGCCCCGTGCGGGATCAGTCGGGCGCGAGGCGGACCCGGCGGAGCAGTTGGGCGTTCAGCGCCACCACGATCGTGGACGCCGACATCAGGATCGCCGCGACGGCCGGGCTCAGCGCGACCCCCGCCCAGACCAGCGCGCCGGCGGCCAGTGGCAGGGCCACCACGTTGTAGCCGGCCGCCCAGGCCAGGTTCTGCACCATCTTCCGGTACGACGCCCGGGACAGCCGGGCCACCGCCGCCACCCCGCGCGGGTCGGACGAGGCGAGCACCACCCCGGCGGACTCGATCGCCACGTCCGTGCCGGCTCCGATCGCGATGCCCACGTCGGCACGGGCGAGCGCCGGGGCGTCGTTCACCCCGTCGCCGACCATCGCCACGGTCAGCCCCCGGCGTTGCAGCTCGATGACCCTCCCGTCCTTGTCGGCCGGCAACACCTCGGCGAAGACCTCGTCCACCCCCGGCCGGAAGCCGAGGTCGGCGGCGACCGCATCGGCGACCGCCCGGGCGTCCCCGGTGATCATCGCGATCGTCCGGACGCCCTGGGCGCGCAGCTCGGCGATCGCCTCCCGCGCCTCGGGGCGTACCTCGTCGGCGAGGGCGAGCGCGCCGAGCACCGTGCCGGGGAGGCGGACCAGGTGCAGCACGGCGGCCCCCCGCCCCGCCCAGTCTGCGGCGGCCCGGTCCAACTCGGCGGGGAGGTCCACGCCCAGCTCGCGAAGCAGCGCCGGCCCGCCCAGCGCGTACTCCGTACCCTCGATGGTGGCCCGCACCCCACGGCCCGGCAGGGCGCGGAAGCCCGTGGCCGACGCGGGGCCGCCGCGTTGTTCGGCTGCGGCGACGATCGCGCGGGCCAGCGGGTGCTCGCTGTCCGCCTCGACCCCGGCGGCCAGCCGCAGCAGCTCGTCCTCGCCGGTGACGGCGACGGCCGCGACACCGGTCACGGCGTGCTCGCCCCGGGTCAGGGTGCCGGTCTTGTCGAACAGCACCGCGTCGACGGTACGCATCCGTTCCAGCGCGAGCCGGTTCTTCACCAGGATGCCGGAGCGCGCCGCCACCGCCGTGGACAGCGCGACGACCAGCGGGATCGCCAACCCCAGCGCGTGCGGGCAGGCGATCACCAGCACCGTGACGGTCCGCACCACCGCCTCGTCGGCGTCGCCGAGAGCCGACCAGACCGCCACGGTCACCACAGCGGTGGCGGTCGCGACATAGAACAGCCAGGCCGCGAAGCGGTCGGCGAGCACCTGGGCCCGGCCGCTGGAGCGCTGCGCCTCGGCGACCATCCGCTGGATGCCGGCGAGGGTGGTCCCCTCGCCGATCGCCTCCACCTCGACCCGGACCGCCGAGTCGGTGGCCACCGTGCCGGCCACCACCCGGTCACCGACCGACCGGGCCACCGGGCGGGACTCCCCAGTGATCATGGATTCGTCGAGCTCGGCGGCCCCGTCGACGATTCGCCCGTCGGCCGGCACCCGACCGCCCGGCCGGACCAGCAGCACGTCGCCGACGCGCAGCCCCGCCACCGGGACCCGCTCGGTGCCGCCGTCGGGACGGATTCGCTCCGCGTCGTCGGGCAGCAGCGCGGCCAGCGCGGCGAGGCCGCCCCGGGCCTGACCGATCGCCTGCATCTCCTGCCAGTGGCCGAGCAGCATGATGGTGACCAGCGCGGCCAACTCCCACCAGAAGTCCAGGTCGAACGCGCCGACGCTGGTGGCCAGCGACGCGACGTACGCGACGCTGATCGCCATCGCGATGAGCAGCATCATGCCCGGCGCCCGGTCGCGCACTTCCCCGACCGCGCCGACCAGGAACGGCCACCCGCCCCACCAGAAGACCGCCGAGCCGAGCACCGGGCCGGCCAGCGCCCGACCGGGGAACTCCAGCGAGTAACCGAACCAGTCCATCACCATGTGGCTGGTGACGACGATCGGCAGGGTCAGCGCGAGGCAGAGCCAGAATCGACGGCGGAACATCTCCGGATCGTGCCCGGCGTGCTTGTCGTGCCCGCCGCGCCCGGCGTACCTGTTGTGCCCGCCGTGCTGTTCGTGAACGTCGTGGGCCATGCCTCCAACATGCCCCGCCGGCCGGCGAGAAGTCTGCATGTCGTCGACATGGCGGCATCGAGGCAGCCGGGACACCGTTATGTCGCCGACATAATGTCGGTCGACCTGCATCCGCAGGTGAGGATGGCTACGATTCCGGGCGATGGAACGCAGGAACCCGGTTCGGGCAGCCGACTGGGCGAGAACCGTTCGGCCGCCCGGCCGGGCGGAGGGCCCTCGGGCCTCCGGGT
>NZ_SMKJ01000403.1:0-4695 GCF_004348615.1 Micromonospora sp. KC207 | reverse complement strand
GCCTCGACCAGCAGCACCCGGGTCGCCGGGTCCGCGCTGAGCCGGTTGGCCAGCACGCAGCCGGCCGCGCCCGCGCCCACCACGACGTAGTCGAACTCCTCCACGCGACCCCTCACTCACCACTGGTTACGAGAATCATTCAGAAGGTAGTGGCTTGATCACTCAGAGGGAAGGGTGCGGGGCTCGGCCGGACGAACGCAGAGCTGACGTCTTCTCCGGCGGCGGTGCCGGCCGGTAGGACCGCGGCTGTCGTGATCGTGACGGCGGTCTGCCGCCGCGCGCTGCTAGCGTCATGCGTGGCGGCGGGGAGCGCGTCCGACGGAGGTGACGGCGGGGGGTACGATTCCCGGCGCGCGGTCGCCGATGCCCGCCGACACACGACGACTCCGGACGATGCTTCCGGTGCGGTTTCGCCCGCCGGCTGCGCGGGTGCGACGCGTCGTTGAACAACTGTTCCGTAGTCCGAAAGGGGTCGGCCCGCAGACCGACCCGGAGGAGAGACTAGCCTGATGGGCGTGACACGCCGCGCGAAGATCGTCTGCACCCTTGGTCCCGCAACCTCGTCCCCGGAGCGCATCCGGGGGCTCGTCGAAGCGGGCATGAACGTGGCGAGGCTCAACTTCAGCCACGGAAGCCACGCGGACCACGAGGCGGTCTGCCGACTCGTCCGCGAGGCCGCCGACGCCGCCGGCCGGCCGGTGGCCGTGCTCGCAGACCTGCAGGGCCCGAAGATCCGGCTCGGCCGGTTCGCCGACGGCCCGCACGAGTGGCGCACCGGCGACTCGGTCGTGATCACCGGGGACGACGTTCTCGGCACGAAGGACCGGGTCTCCTGCACCTACCGCAAGCTGCCGCAGGAGGTGAAGGCCGGCGACCGGCTGCTCATCGACG
The DNA here is from genome assembly GCF_004348615.1 of Micromonospora sp. KC207. Taxonomy (NCBI): domain Bacteria; kingdom Bacillati; phylum Actinomycetota; class Actinomycetes; order Micromonosporales; family Micromonosporaceae; genus Micromonospora; species Micromonospora sp. KC207. The sequence continues at coordinate 3,804 of NZ_SMKJ01000403.1, read as the reverse complement.
ACGGTCGGGTGGCCGTCGAGGTCAGCGAGGTGGCCGGCAACGACATCCGCTGCCTGGTCACCGAGGGCGGCCCGGTTTCCAACAACAAGGGCGTCTCGCTGCCGAACGTGGCGGTCAGCGTCCCCGCGCTGTCGGAGAAGGACGCCGAGGACCTGCGCTTCGCCCTCGGCCTGGGCGCCGACATGATCGCGCTGTCCTTCGTCCGCTCGGCGGAGGACATCAAGCTCGTCCACAACATCATGGACGAGGAGGGCGTCCGCCGCCCGGTGCTGGCCAAGGTCGAGAAGCCGGAGGCGGTCGATCACCTGGAGGCGATCGTGCTGGCCTTCGACGGCGTCATGGTCGCCCGTGGCGACCTCGGCGTCGAGCTGCCGCTGGACCAGGTCCCCCTGGTGCAGAAGCGCGCCGTGCAGCTGTGCCGGGAGAACGCCAAGCCGGTCATCGTGGCCACCCAGATGCTCGACTCCATGATCGAGAACTCGCGGCCGACCCGGGCCGAGGCGTCCGACGTGGCCAACGCCGTGCTCGACGGCGCGGACGCGGTGATGCTCTCCGGCGAGACCAGCGTCGGCAAGTACCCCGTGCTCACGGTGAGCACCATGGCCAAGATCATCACGACCACCGAGGCCGGCTCGATCGGGGTGCCCCGACTCCAGCACGACCCGCGCACCCACGGCGGGGCGCTCACCGTGGCCGCGTCGTCGATCGCCCGGGCCATCGGCGCGAAGGCCCTGGTGGCGTTCTCGCAGACCGGCGACACCGTGAAGCGGCTCAGCCGGTTGCACTGCGACCTGCCGCTGTGGGCGTTCACCCCGGTGCCCGAGGTGCGCAGCCAGCTCGCCCTCTGCTGGGGCGTGGAGACGTTCCTGATGCCGTTCGTCGAGCACACCGACGACATGTTCCGCCAGGTCGACCAGGCGCTGCTCGGCCTCGACCGGGCCAACCCCGGCGACTACGTGGTAATCGTCGCCGGCAGCCCGCCCGGCACCCCCGGCTCCACCAACACCCTGCGCGTGCACCAGCTCGGCTCGCTGGTCGACGCGGCCTCCGCGCGGGCGTTGCAGTGACCGACGGGGCGACCGTCGGCCAGGCGGCCGTCGACCAGCTGCTGGAGGTCCTCGACCTTGAGCACACCGACGCGATGACCTTCCGGGGGATGAGCCCCCCGGTCGGCCCGCAGCGGGTGTACGGTGGCCAGGTCGCCGGTCAGGCCCTGGTCGCCGCCGGCCGCACGGTCGCCCCCGAACGGTTCGTCCACTCCCTGCACGGCTACTTCGTCCGCCCCGGCGACCCGGCCGAGCCGATCGAGTACCAGGTGGAGAACATCCGCGACGGCCGGTCGTTCTCGGTACGCCGGTCGGTGGCGCTCCAGCACGACAAACCGATCTTCTTCATGTCGGCGTCGTTCCAGCGGCGCGAGGAGGAGGGGCTGGACCACCACGCCCCCACCCCGCCCGACGTGCCGTGGCCGGACGACGTGCCCACCATGACCGACCGCCTCGCCCGGTACCCGGAACGGTTGGGCATCTGGGGGCAGATCCCCCGCCCGATCGACGTGCGCTACGTCGGCGAGCCCGGCTGGGTCCGCCCCGGCGACCGCCCCGCCGACCCGCACCAGCGGGTGTGGATGCGCATCGACGGCAAGCTCCCCGACGATCCGCTGCTGCACGCCTGCGCCCTGACGTACGCCTCCGACCTGACCCTGCTGGACTCGGTGCTGTCGGTGCACGGCGAGGTCTGGGGCCCCGGCGGCGTGGTCGGGGCGAGCCTCGACCACGCCCTGTGGTTCCACCGGCCGTTCCGGGCCGACGAGTGGTTCCTCTACGACTGCTGGAGCCCGTCCGCCTCCGGGGCCCGAGGGCTGGCCACCGGCCGGATGTTCACCACCGACGGCCGGCACATCGCCAGCTCCGTGCAGGAGGGTCTGCTGCGCCGAGCCGGCCGCTGATCGGCGGGAGCCGCCGACCAGCGGGCGCTGGTCGGCGGGCGGCTGATCAGAAGCTGCTGACCAGCTTCACGAACGCCTCGTCGATCGTCGCCGGGTCCGTGGCGTCGAACGCCTTGCCGGCGCTGGCCCCGGCGATCCGGTCCAGCGCGGCCAGGTCGGACTCCCGGTCGAACGCGACGCAGAACACCTTGACCGGCCGGTTCGGGTCCAGCTCGATGTCGGCGAGCAGCCGGTCGAGGTCGTTGTCCTTGGGGTACTCGTTCTTGCCGTCGGTGAGCACCACCACCGCGTTGATCCGGTCCGGGTCGTAGTTGTCGAGCAGCCGGCGGTGCGCGGCGCGGACCGTCGCGTACAGCGCCGTGTTGCCCCCCACCCGCAGCCCGGTGAGCCGGCGCGTGAACGCGGCCCGGTCGTAGGGCCCCAGCCGGACCTCCTCGCTGTACGGCTTTCCCGGCCGCTGGTCCGTCTCCGACGAGAACGACCACAGCGCCACCCGGTCGGCGGAGTTGAGCAGCCCGACGGCCCGATCGGCGGCGGTGGTGGCCACCTGGAACCGGGTACGGCCGCCCACACGTGCGTTCATCGACCCGGAGGTGTCCACGGCGAGCAGGATGTTCGCTTTCTTGCGCAGCGTGCTCCACCCGCGCAGGATCGCGTCGACGACCTCGGGCGCCGGCGGGTCGAAGTAGGTCAGTTGTCCGCCGGGCCCGCCCCGGACGGCGGCGACCAGAGCGTCCGACGCCCGGCCCTCGTGGTCGCGGAAGCCGAGGTCGGTGAAGCTGCGCTGCTGCGGGCCTTCCTGGAGGAAGGCCAGGAAGTCCTGGGCCGCCGCCTGCTGCGCCTGGTCGGCCGAGGGCAGCACGACGTACGGGTGGTCGAGGTTGAACGTGCCCTCGCTCGGGTGCACCCCGACCAGCGGCACCCGTGGCTTCTGGCCAGGGACGGGGCTGAGCTGCCCCTCGTTGTACTGGTAGACCAGCTCCTCCTGCACCACGATCGCGCTCATGTCCCGGGCCCGCGCGTCGCCGGCCCCGCCGAGGTCCGCCTCGGCGAGGTCGCGCAGCAGGTCCACCGAGTCGTCGCTGTAGTGCGAGACGTTCGCCTCGATCCGGCGGACGAACTGGGTCACCGCCGGCTTCGCCAGGTCCGCCTTCGTCAGGTCGCTGGCCCGTCGCACCGCCGCGTAGTAGGTGGCGATGGTGGCCGCCAGCCCCGAGGTGGACAGGTTGGGGTTGTCCTTGCCGAAGGTGAACCGGCCCCACTCGGGCCGCCCGAAGGCCGCCCAGCCGGCCTCGCCGGAGAGCCCGAGGATGTCCGCCCAGCCGAGCCGGCCGCGCTGGCGTACCAGCTCACCCTTTTCCAGGGGCATGGCGATGACCAGCGGGCTGTTGGCGATCGACGGGTACTGGTCGGGGGTCTGCGCCGCCCGGCCCGCCTGTTCGTCGAGCAGCCGCAGCCGCCCGGTCCACAGCGAGGACGTCGGCAGCCACACCTGCGGGGCCGGGACCGTCGGCTGCCGGCCGGACCAGTTCCCCGCGGCGAGGGCCTCCATCGCCTTGCCCGAGTTGAGCCCGTGCACGGTCACCTCGGCGCAGCGCCCGCCGAAGCGCCGGTCGGCGGCGTTGTAGCGGGCGGCGAGCTGGCCGACCAGAGCGGCCTTCTCCGTCGAGGAGTTCACCTCCAGCGCCACACATCCCGAGCGGTCCGCGCCGGGCGCCGGCCGCACGATCACGTACGCCGCGGCGATGACCGCGAGCCCGGCGACGACGGCCACCGTGTACGGCAGCCACGTGCGGGCGGAACGCTGGCCGGCGGTCATTGGATCCTCCAGGGATGCGGGTCGGGCGGTTCAGGGG
>NZ_SMKJ01000402.1:0-4707 GCF_004348615.1 Micromonospora sp. KC207 | reverse complement strand
CTCCCTGACCCTGCCCCGGGGGTGGGGCGGGTGTGGCGCAAGCGTTGACTGAGGGGTCGCCACGGGAGGCGACGACCGGGTCAGGGGCTTCAAGGCGCGGTGGACGGGTCGGGAACGGCACTTGAGACGGCACCCAGCGCCGGTGCCCCGAGGTCCGGTTCGGGCACTGCCGCCGCCAGCGTCCGGAGCAGGGCGGACACGCACCGGGCGGGCCCGGCGCGATGTTTCGCCCGTCCTGCGGCGGCTGACGTCGTTCAACGCCACAGGGGAACTCCAGACGCCAACAAGCGGGCTCTCAGGCGCCCGGCGGCGGCCCGTCGGAGGCCGTCCGTCGAAAGTAGCAGCAGCAGGAGCGCGTGAGCCGCCACCGCAGCGGGTATGCCGCCGAACCGCTGAACGCGTGAGGGGAAGGCACCGCCATGCTCAGCAAAGAGGATCAGCGCAGGTTCGAACAGATCACCCGTCAGCTCCGGGAGAGCGACCCGGAGTTCTTCGCCCGCCTGGACCACCGGGCCCGGGCCCGTCGCGGCCGGTACCTGATGCTGTTGGCCGTCGTGCTGTGGGCCTCGCTGCCGGCGGCCACCGTCCTGGCCGGCCGACCGGCCGGGGCGATCTTCGCGGCGGTGCTGCTGGCCAACGCCGCTGTCATGTGGCGGTTCCGTCGCCGCTGGTGGTGACCGGCCGCGCCGGGGTCACCGGGGGCCGCCGTCCGCCTCGGGGCGGGCCCGGCCGAACTCCCGGTACGCCCGGCGCAGCCGCTCCACCAGGCCGGGACCGCCGAGCGCGGGCGCCGGGGCACCGAGCTGCCGCAGCAGCAGGTCCGGCCCGGTCGCCAGGCTCGGCGGCCGATCCGGCAGTGGCACCGGCGCGACCCAGAACCGGTCGACCGCGTCGGCGAGCGGCGCGGCGGGCAGCGGAGCGAGCGCCCGGGCGGCACCCACGGCCGGCACGGCCCGGCCGTGGGGCGAGACGTCCGTCGAGATGGGACCGTCCGGGCCACCGTCCCTCGTGGCCGCCGCACCCCGGCCGTCCCCGGTGGACGCCGGCGTAGCTCTCCCGTCGTCGTCGCGGCCCTGGCCGGCGGCCGAGCGCAGGGCACGCAGCCGATCCAGCAGGTCGGCGCGGCGGCGGCCCCGCCAGTGCAGCAGCTCGAACGGGTCCGCGTCGAACGCCTCCGCGAGCAGGTAGAACGTCGCGGCAAGGTGCTTGCACGGTACGGCGAAGTCGGGGCAGTTGCAGCGTTGGTCCAGCTCGGCGACGTCGGCCGGGAACAGCGGCGCGCCGGTGGCGGCGAACAGCTCCTCCAGCTCGTTCGGGAGGTCACCGGCTAGCAGCCGGGCGCTGAAGAACGCCTGCGCCGCCAGTGCCGCCTCCACCCGGTCCCACAGCGCCGCCGGGAACGGCTCCAGCGCTATCCGCACCCGGTACGGCTGAGGCCGCGAGCCCTGCACGCGCGCAGTCACCACGCCGGGGGCGACGTCGAGGTGGAGCACCTGCCCCGCCCGCGCGTACGACCGGCCTCGGGTGAGCCGGGTGCCGAGCGCGAAGGACTCCAGCACCTCCAGGAACCGGCGCGACCACCAGGAGCGGCCGATCTCGCCCCGGGTGCTGCGGGCCCGCAGCCCGCCCTCGACCCGGCGGGGCCGCCCGTAGTCGGCGAACGGGCCGCTCGTGCCTGCCCCGCTCACTCGACCACCGCCCCGGTTTCCAAAGCGAACAGCTCGCGCAGCCGGTCCGTGGACAGCTCGGTGACCCATTGCTCGCCGGTGCCCACCACGGACGCGGCCAGGCTCCGCTTTTCGGCAATCATCGCCGCGACCTTCTCCTCCAGCGTGCCGGCGCAGACGAACTTGCGGACCTGCACCCGCCGCCGCTGGCCGATGCGGAACGCCCGGTCGGTGGCCTGGTCCTCCACCGCCGGGTTCCACCACCGGTCGACGTGCACGACGTGGTTGGCGGCGGTGAGGGTGAGCCCGGTGCCGCCGGCCTTGAGGGAGAGCACGAACAGCGGCGGGCCCGCGTCGGACTGGAACCGGGTCACCATCGCGTCCCGGTCGGCCTTGCCGACCCCGCCGTGCAGGAAGAGCACCTCACGGCCGAACCGGGCCGAGAGGTGACCGCGCAGCATCCCGCCGAACTCGGCGTACTGGGTGAACAGCAGGGCCTTCTCCCCCGCCGCGAGCACCTCGTCGAGGATCTCCTCCAGCCGGGCCAGCTTGCCGGAGCGGCCGGTCAGTGTGGAACCATCGCGTAGCAGCTGGGCGGGATGGTTGCAGACCTGCTTGAGCCGGGTCATCGCCGCCAGTACCAGGCCGCGCCGCTCGATGCCGTCACTGGACTCGATGCGGGCCAGCATGTCGTCCACCACCGCCTGGTACAGCGCCGCCTGCTCGGCGGTGAGGTTGCACAGCACCTCCATCTCCAGCTTCTCCGGCAGGTCGGAGATGACCGAGGAATCGGTCTTGAGCCGGCGCAGCACGAACGGGCCGGTCATCCGGCGCAGCCGCTCGGCGGCCTCGGCGTCGCCGTGCCGCTCGATCGGTTCGGCGTACGCCTTGCGGAACGACGCCGCCGGGCCGAGCAGTCCGGGGTTGGCGAACTGCATGATGGACCACAGGTCGGCGAGCCGGTTCTCCACCGGCGTGCCGGTGACCGCGATCCGGTGTCGGGCGGGCAGTGCCCGGACGGCCTCCGCCTGCCGGGTCGAGGCGTTCTTAATCGCCTGGGCCTCGTCGAGGACGACCCGGTGCCAGTCGATCCCGGCGAGGTCGACGGCGTCCCGGGCGGCCACCGAGTAGGTGGTGAGGACCAGGTCCGCCGCGTGCACGGCCGCGACGAAGTCGTCGCCCCGCGCCCGCTCGGCACCGTGGTGCACGTGTACGCGCAGCTTCGGGGTGAACCGGGCGGCCTCCCGCTGCCAGTTGCCGACCAGCGACATCGGACAGACCAGCAGGGTCGGGCCGGCGTCCGGCGGATCCCCGGCGAGCAGGGCGAGTAGCTGCACCGTCTTGCCCAGCCCCATGTCGTCGGCGAGCACCCCGCCGAGGCCGAGCGACTGGAGGAACGCCAGCCAGGCCAGCCCGCGCCGCTGGTACGGCCGCAGCGTCCCGGCGAAGGCCGGCGGCGGGTCGAGCGGGGTGAGCCGGCGCTCGGCCTGCCCGGCGAGCAGGTCGCCCAGCGCGCCGTCGGCGCTCACCTCCAGCACCGGCAGCGCGTCGGCGGAGTCGGACTCGGCCAGCCCGAGCCGGAGCAGGTCGACCACCGTCAGCTCGCCCGCCGAACGCAGCAGCCGCAACCCGGCGGCCAGCCGCGCCGGGTCCAGCTCGACCCAGCGTCCGCGCAGCCGGACCAGCGGGGTCTTCAGCTCCGCCAGCGCGGCCAGTTCCTCGGCGGAGATCGACTCGTCGCCGAGGGACACCTCCCACCGGTAGTCGACCAGGGCGTCCAGGCCGAACCCGCCGTCGGCGGCGGCCACCGTGCCCGGGGCGGTACGGCTGCGCGCCTGCAACCTCGCCCCCAGCCGCGACGACGGCCGCCGCCACCAGCCCGGCAGCAGCACCCCGAACCCGGCGGCGTGCAGCACCGGCGCGCCCTCGCGCAGGAACCGGTGCGCGCCCTCGACGTCAAGCTCCAGCGCCTCCGGCGTCGCCGTACGCAGGGCGGCGTCCAGCTCCGGCCAGAGCCGGCTGGCCCGGCCCAGCTCGGCGAGCAGAGTCTCCTGGGGGGAGTCGAGCCGGCCCGCCAGCCCGGGAAGGGCGTGCGGGGACCGCCAGACCTGATTGGCGTCGACGAGCAAGCTCGGCTCGTCGGCGGCCTGGAGCCCGAACTCCACCCGCCAGCGGCCCGGGTCGACCGAGGCGCTCTCCGCGTCGTCCGCCGCCATGCCCGGCTCGCTCTCCGCATCGGGCGCGTCCTGGGCCAGCGCGGCGGCGATGGCGTCGGCGATCGGGTCGGCGGCCGGCTCCACCAGCCGGAAGCTGGCCCGGACCGCGCCGCCGGCCGCGTCCCGCTGCCAGTCGTCCAGCGCGGCGGCCAGCGCGTCGAGGGCGGCCCGCTCGGCGGTCAACCCACCGTCTGGCCCGGTCAGCGCCGCGAGCCAGGCCGGCACCGCACCGCCCGGGCGGCCACCACCGGTCAGCACGGTACGGGTGAGGGCGGCCCGCGCGGCGGCGTCGGTGAGCGCGTCGAGGGCGTCGGCGACCAGTTCCCCGGCCGGCACGTCGCTGGCGGCCCGGGCGGCCGGGGGCAGGGCCAGGGCGAGTGACCGCGCCCAGGCGGCGTCCGCGCCGGTGAGCAGGGGACGCCACACCGCCCGCGCCCCGACCCCGCCGGCCGGACGCGGGCCGACGGTGCGCGCCGCACCCGCCCGGGAGAGCGGACGGAAGGCGGCCGGCCCCGGCCCGGGTGCGGGGGCGACGCCGGGCAGGACCCGGCCCCGGCGGACCAGGTCGGCGGCGAACTCGGCCAGCTCCGCGAGGTGCCGCAGTGTCGCGCCGGGCACCCCGGGACGGTCGCCGCGCAGCAGCGCGAGCGCGTCCGCCGGGGCGTACCGGAGGGCGGGAGCGCGCCAGCCGGCGAGGGTGACCGGCCCACGGACCGGTTCGGCGACGGCCGTGCGGACCAGCTCCGGGGAGTCGGCCGGCGAGCCCGCCCGGGTGGGCAGGCGCAGCAGCACCGACCCGGGCTCGGCGGCGACCGGCCCGGCGG
>NZ_SMKJ01000401.1:0-4719 GCF_004348615.1 Micromonospora sp. KC207 | reverse complement strand
CCCCTGCCCCCTGCCCCCTGAAAAGGAAACCCGATGAGCACGAACCTGCCTTCGCAGGTGGGCGACGCCGATCCGATCATCCAGGACCCGCGCCGACGGCGTGGGAGCTGCGCCAGCCGGCGCCCCTGCTCGACGTCCGGCTCTTTCGCCAGCGCGGTCGTCGCGGCACGCGTCGGCAGCCGACAGACGATGGCCTCCGGCATCTTCCTCAGCGGCGCCGGCCTTGCTCTGATGACGGTACGCGTCTCCGTCGACGGCGGATACCTCTCGGTGCTGCCCGGCATGCTCGCCATGGGGCTGGGTATGGGCCTGTCGATGACCCCGTCCACCGAGGCCATCACCAGCGCGCTGCCACGCAGGCACCAAGGCGTCGCGTCCGCGCTCAACGACGTGACCCGCGAGTTGGGCACCGCACTCGGCGTCGCCCTGCTCGGCGCGGTGCTGTCGGCCGGCTACCGCGACGCCATCGACGCCAAGCTCGACGCGGTCCCCGCCGGGGCCGCTGAAGCCGCCCGGGGCGGCGTCGCCAACGCCCTCGAAGCCGCCGACACAGCCGGGCCCCAGGCGCACCAGCTCGTCCGCGCCGCCCGAGAATCCTTTGTCGACGGTTGGCAGGAGGCGATGTGGGCAGGCACCATCGTCATGGTGGTCCTGTTCGTCTACGTCCTCGCCCGGGGCCCCAACGCAGCGCAACGCCGGCGCTCGAAACCGCGGTGACCGACGACACCGCTACCCCGGATCACAGCCGACGCGATCTGACGTCACGGGAGGTGACGAGGGGCCGCTCGTTGGCGTCCGGTCGTGCCGATGTTCTGACATCCGCCCGGATGCGCCTGGGGATCAGCCGTTGCCGCAGACGAGGTTGGCGGCGGTCAGCGACAGATGCTGTTCGAGCAGCGCCGCCGCCGTGTCCGCGTCCCTGGCCAGCGTCGCCTCCTCCAGTTGGCGATGTTCGCCGATGTAGTCACGGTCGGGAGCGCGATCCGCCGCCCAGTGCCGGACCAGTTCGCTGGCGAGCCATAGCCGGTCGAACGTCTCCAGCAGCACCGCGTTCGCGCAGCCGTCCAGCAGTGCGCGGTGGAAGTCGCGGTGTGCGCGTGACCACTGCGGGCTGACGCGCCGGCCGTCGCCCGCCTCGTGTGCGGGTGTGCGAGCCAGCCGGTGATGAGCGGCCCGCACGCGTGCCTCCCAGTCCAGGTCGCCGCGTGCGATCGCCAGCCGCAGCGTGGCCGGCTCGATCGTGCGTCGCGCCTCGGTCAGGTCCTGCCAGCGCTGGTCGGACCGGGTGGGTACCGCGAAGCCGCGGTTGGTGAGCCGGTCGGCGAGCCCGTCTCCGACCAGGCGCACCAGCGCCTCCCGTACCACCGCGAGGCTCACGCCGTGCGCTCCGGCCAGTTCTTGCGGCTTGAGCGGCTCACCGGGCGCGAAGTCGCCGCGCAGGATCGCCTCCCGCAACTCGGTGTAGATCCGCTCGGTGAGCATCTGCTTCGCCTCAGCCACGACAAGCATCGTAGACCATGAGACATATAATCGATTTTCAGTGCTACAGTCGATTGCGTCAGCTCGTCTGGGAAGGATCACCTGTCATGAACGACCCGTTCGCCCGCCTACCCGAGGCGGCAACCTTCACGGTCACCAGCACGACCGTCACCGACGACACCATGCTCGGCGTCGCGCAGATGTCCGGGATCTTCGGCGTGCCCGGCGGCAAGGACGTCTCGCCGCAACTGTCCTGGACCGGCGCCCCCGAGGACACCAAGAGCTACGCCGTCACCGTCTACGACCCGGACGCCCCCACCGGCTCCGGCTTCTGGCACTGGGCCGTGGCCGACATCCCCGCCACCGCCACCGGCCTCCCCGAGGGGGCGGGCGACGACTCCGGCACCGGCCTTCCCGACGGAGCGTTTCAGCTGCCCAACGACGCCCGCCTCGCCCGCTTCATCGGCGCCGCCCCGCCCGCCGGTCACGGGCCTCACCGGTACGTGATCGCCGTCCACGCACTCGACGTCGAGTCCATCGGCGTGGCGGCGGACGCCACCCCGGCGGTCCTCGGTTTCACGATCGCCAGCCACATCCTGGCCCGCGCCGTCCTGACCGCCACCGCCGAAATCCCGGCCTGACCCGCCAGATGGCGGTAGAGGACCGCAGAGCAGGTCCGGACGCCATCGAGGTGAACCGTCCGGATCTGCTCTGCGAGTCAGTGGGACCTTTTCATCGTGACCATCCCGGTCACGATGGGTGTGACGAACCCGGAGATCGATGAGGGCGAGGGCCCGAGGTAAGGCAGCCACGCGGCAGCCTCGAAGGCCCACTCGAGCACGCTCGCCAACCCAGCGTGGAGTGGCTACGCGCCGCCTCAACGACCCACGAGCCCACGACGTCCACCTCGAAGGCCCCGTCTCGCCTGTCCTGGACGGGCGCAAGCCGCCCGTCCAGGACAGGCGCCGCTCAGGAGGCGGTGCACACCGGGGTCAGGCCGGTGGCGGCCCCGGTGCCCTGGAAGCCGAACTCGGTGTACTGGCCGGCGTTCACCGAGCCGTTGTAGCTGACGTTGCTGAACTGCACGGTGCCACTGGTGCCGCTGCGGTTGGCGTTCCAGACGTTGGTCACCGTGGTCCCGGGCGGCAGGGTGAGCTGGACGCTCCACCTGTTGATCGGCGACGTGCCGGCGGTGACCCGCACGGTGGCGACGAAGCCACCGGTCCACGAGTTCAGCGAGACCGTGGCCGAGCAGCCGGTAGTCGGGGTCGGCGGCGTGGTCGGCGGGGCGGACGTCACCGGCGGGGTCGTCGGCGGCAGAGTGGTCGGGCCGACCGGTGGCGTCGTCGGCGGGGTGGAGTTACGGCCCTTGTTCAGCTCATCGAGGACCGCGTGGTAGGCGGCCTTCTTCTGGTAGCTCCCGTTGCCGCCGGTGAACAGCAGGCCCCGCTCGGAGGAGCGCCACGACTCGCTGTCGGAAATGCCCCAAACGGTGATGCCGGTGCACTTCGTGACGTTCAGGCAGGCCCGGACGACCTTGCGGTAGTTCTCCGCCTGACCCGCGCCGATGTCGTTGTTGCTCAGGTCGTCGTCGATGTCCACCTCGGAGAGGTGCACCTCGACGCCGAGGTCGGCGAAGCGCTGGATGTTGGCCTGCAGGTCGTTGGTGATGATGCTGTTCGGGTTGTCGTTGAAGTGCCCCTGGAACCCGACGCAGTCGATGTACTGCCGGTAGTTGCGGACGATGTCGTACAGCGCGTTGGCCTTGCGGTTCTGGGTACCGCCCTGGACCGTCAGGCCCTCGACGTCGTAGTCGTTGATGCAGAGCTTGGTGGTCAGCCCGCCGGCCTGCACGACCTGCTTGGCCCGGATGAACGAGTCCCGGATGACGTCGGTGTCGCCGGCGTCGAAGAAGTCGCCGTCGCCGTTCGCGTCCCGGTTCATGGTGTGCGGCCACTGGGTCCGGCGCCGGCCGGTGTTGTTGTCCTCCAGCGCCTCGTTGACGACGTCCCAGTAGGCGATCCTGCTGCCCCAGCGGTTAATGGCGTTGCCGATGAAGGTGTTCAGCGTCGCCTGGCTGGCACCCTGCAGCGCACCGGCCTGCGAGTGCCACACCAACGTGTGACCCCGGACCAGCATGTTGTTGCTCTGGGCGTGGTTGACCAGGGTGTCCGCGCCGCTGGTGTTCTGCAGCCCACCGCTCGACGTGGCGATCCTGTCCGGCTTCATGTCGTTCTCGGGAGTCAGTTGGTTGAATTCCTGACCGACGATCGGGTGGAGCCGGTTCGGCGAGGCGGCGACGCCGAAGAACAGCCCGGCCTTGGCGGCCGCAGCCCGCAGCGTGGTCTCGGCGGCGGCGGCCGGGTCGATGGACTGGACCGTCACAGCGCCGCTCACCAGCAACAACACCGCCGTCGGCAAAGCTGTTCTAGTAACTTTCTTACGCTGCCTCAGGCTGCTGTTCACGGGCCCTCCTTGACACAAGACGCCAATGATCGATGTTCATGCATGTCTTCCAAAGGGTCAGTATCGATACCGCCCGGCCACATTGTCAATAATTTCCGGAAACATTTCGGAAACCTCCAAGAGGTCGAGGAACCGGCGGAAGCACGTTCGCGCAGGTGGGGAGAGCAGCGCGACCAGGCCGCCGGACTCAGGCAAGGGGGTGACGCTCGATCGTGCCGATCGTCGGCGCCCCAGGCACCGAAACATTCGAAGTGTGGCTTCCGCGGTATGTCGCCCGTGGATGACCCGTCGGTCGAGGTCGACGCCACACCAGCGCTGGCCCCTGGAATGAGGTATCCGGCTGGTGGTGGTGTGAACGCCGCGGCCCGCACCCGGCAGGAGGCTGACCGGCAGCAGGCCGCGGCCCTGTTCGAGCAGTCGAGGCCGAGCGCGCAGATCGGCGCGCAGTCGCGGGTCTCCGACAAGTCGGTACGCGAGTGGCGACGGACGAATCCGAAGCACCGTTCGAGGGTCGTATCACCGTGACATCCCCGGCGTTGTTCCTGGGCCGTGACGTCCTGTCGCGCCCGGCCGCAACCGCATGACCGGAGCAATCGCCGGCGGGGCCGCCTGGCGGGTCGGCCCCGCCGGTCAGTGCGACAGCGCCTGGCTCGGTGGCAGGCGCGCCGCCCGTCCCGCCGGATACAACCCCGCCACCATCCCCACCAGCATCGTGGCGGCGACCCCACCCGCCAGGGCCCACAGCGGGACCACCGGCGACCACGACCGGTACCC
>NZ_SMKJ01000400.1:0-4756 GCF_004348615.1 Micromonospora sp. KC207 | reverse complement strand
CCCCCGATCCCCCGCCGATCTTGCAGTTGTGGCCCCTGTTTCGCGGCATTGATTCCGATTCACCGGGGCCGCAAGTGCAAGATCGCGAAGGTCGTGGGCTGGGAGAGGTGGGGACTGTCGAGAGGCGACGGGTTAGCGGGCGTCGTAGGCGAGGACCGGGGTGCCGTCGGCGCGGAGAAGCTCCAGGCGGACCAGTTCGCCGTCGGTGAAGTGGGTGGTGGCGTTCAGGCTCAGCTCGTCGCCGGGGGCGGCCAGCCAGGAGCCGATCTGCTCCGTCGCGCCGTCCGGGCCGTGCGCCACCAGCCGGAAGGTGTACGCCTCGCGGTGCCCGGCCCGCCGGTCGTACCCGCAGCGCATGGTGACCTCGGTGCCCCACGGCGTGCCGGTCAGCCCCACCTCGGCGTGCACCGGCACCGTGCCGGCGACCGGCCGCATGGACGCCAGCGCGACCTGCGGGGTGGGCGTCGGGGTGACCTCGACGGCCGGCCGGAGGGTGGCCGTGCCGAACCCGGCCAGCAGCGCCAGTACGGCGGCGGCCAGCGCGGTCAGGGCGTACCGGCGGCGGGCGGCCGACCGCTCGCGGCGACGGCGGCGGCGGGCGGCGTCGAGCAGCGCGGGCACCCGGGAGATCTCGGCCGGCGGCTCCAGGAACTGCTCCAGCCCCGCCGGGTCGAGCCGGCCGAGCAGCCCGGGAAGCACGGCGATCTCGGCCACCGCGTCCCGGCAGGACGCGCAGCCGGCGAGGTGCCGCTCGTAGGCGGCCCGGTCGGCGGGGGCGAGCGCGCCCAGCACGTACGCGCCGTCGTCGTGCGCGAACTCGCAACGGCTCACCCCGTCACCCCCATCTCGGCCAGCGCCAACCGCAGCGAGCGCAGCGCGTAGTGGGTGCGGGACTTCACCGTGCCGGGCGGTACGCCCAGCCTGGACGCCGCCTCCGCCACCGAACGCCCCTGGTAGAAGCACTCGATCAGCACCTCCCGGTGGGTGGGGCTGAGCCGGTTCAGCGCCTCGGCGACCGTCCACGCCTCCACCGCGCGCTCGGCCTCGTCGACCGTATCCGGGGGTTCCGGCAGCTCGTCGGTGTAGATCTCGCCGACCCGCGTGGAGCGCCGCCGCCACGCGTCGATGGCCAGGTTCCGGGCGGTGGTGAACAGCCATGCCCGCACCGACCCGCGCGTCGGGTCGAGCGACTCCGGGTGCCGCCAGGCCCGCAGCAGCGTCTCCTGCACCAGGTCCTCGGCCCGGGTCCGATCGCCGTTGACCAGCCGCAGGGCGTGCGCGTACAGCGCGTCGGCATGCTCGTCGTGCAGCGCGCGCAGCAGTTGGGCGTCGTGGTCGCTGATGACGACCTCCTCGCTGTCGCCGGAGTCCAGCGGCTCCCGCTGTCGAACGCGTCCAGCGATGCGTTCGCCCGACAGTACGTGCGGTGACTCCGATCGGTTCATCCCGCAGGTCGGCGGGGAGGTCAGGCGCAGGTCGGCGGGGAGCTGCCGGCGCAGGTGTTCACATCCGGTTCATGTTCGGGCCGACCCGCGCTCACCACGCCCTCCTAGCGTCCGCCGGGTACGCACGTCGGAGGGCTGACCCCGGCGTGCACCGACTTCCTTGGAGGCACCTCCCGATGAGCGACCGTCCCCGGCTGCTCCCCCTGCTGGGCGCCACCCGCCACGGCAGCCGTGACGCCATGACCTGTCTCTACCGGTGCGGCAACGCCTGCGACCACCCGGTGCCCAACACCTCCGACAACCCGTACCTCGGCGAGATCGTGGACGCCGAGGTGTCCCGGCGCGGCGTGGTCCGGGCCGGCGCGGTCGGTGCGCTCGTGCTCGGCTTCGGCGGCGCGACCGTCGGGGCGCTGGCCGGCGCGGGTGCCGCGTCCGCCGCGCCGGCCAACCCGGTCGTGCCGGAGGCGGCCGGGTTCGGCCGCCCGGCGGGCGGCGTGGGCAGCGGCGCGCTGACCTTCCGGCCGATCCCGCCGAACAAGCTCGACACGCTGGTCGTGCCCAACGGGTACGACCACTCCGTCGTGATTCGCTGGGGCGACCCGGTGGTGCCGGGTGCACCGGAGTTCGACCTGCACGCGCAGAGCGCCGCGAAGCAGGCCAAGCAGTTCGGCTACAACAACGACTTCGTCGGCGTGCTGCCGCTGGACAAGCGGGGCCGCCGGGCGCTGCTCGTGGTCAACCACGAGTACACCAACGAGGACCTGATGTTCCCCGGCTTCACCAGCCTGGACGCGCTCACCGTCGAGCAGGTGAAGGTGTCCATGGCGGCGCACGGCATGTCCGTGGTCGAGTTGGAGCGGGTCGACGGCACCGGGCAGTGGCGGCCGGTGGAAGGCGGCCGGCGGCCGTACAACCGGCGGGTCACCGCGCTGGCCACGAAGTTCGAGCTGACCGGCCCGGCCGCCGGCTCGGCGTCGCTGCGTACCGCCGCCGACCCGAAGGGCCGGACGGTGGTCGGCACGCTGAACAACTGCGCGGGCGGCGTCACCCCGTGGGGCACCGTGCTCTCCGGCGAGGAGAACTTCAACCAGTACTTCGTCGGCGGTGACACCGCGCCGGAGGAGCTGAAGCCGAAGCTGGCCCGCTACGGCATCAACATCACCGAGCGGTACCCGAACGGCAACCGCAAGTGGGACCGCGCCGACGAGCGCTTCGACCTGGCGAAGCACCCGAACGAGGCGAACCGCTTCGGGTGGGTCGTCGAGATCGACCCGTTCGACCCGGAGAGCCGGCCGCGCAAGCACACCGCCCTGGGCCGGTTCAAGCACGAGGGCGCGAACGTCATCGTCGCCCGCAGCGGCCACGTGGTGGCGTACATGGGCGACGACGAGCGGTTCGACTACCTGTACAAGTTCGTCTCGGACAAGAAGTTCATGGCCGGCGACTCGTGGGTGGCCCGCAAGCACAACCTGACCCTGCTGGAGTCCGGCACCCTGTACGTGGCGCAGCTCGAGGGCAACTCGGCCGCCGAGATCGACGGCTCGGGCAAGCTTCCCGCCGACGGGGCGTTCAACGGCCGGGGCCGCTGGATCAAGCTGGTCAGCGGCAACCGCTCGTACGTCGACGGAATGACCGCCGCGGACGTGCTCACCTTCACCCGGCTGGCCGGCGACAAGGTCGGCGCGACCAAGATGGACCGCCCGGAGGACGTCGAGCCGAGCCGGCTGACCGGCAAGGTGTACCTGGCGCTGACCAACAACACCGACCGCGGCAAGGCGGGCAAGGCCCCGGCAGACGAGGCCAACCCGCGCAACCTCAACAAGCACGGCCAGATCCTGGAGTTGGTCGAG
This sequence comes from Micromonospora sp. KC207, assembly GCF_004348615.1. Taxonomy (NCBI): domain Bacteria; kingdom Bacillati; phylum Actinomycetota; class Actinomycetes; order Micromonosporales; family Micromonosporaceae; genus Micromonospora; species Micromonospora sp. KC207. The sequence continues at coordinate 1,461 of NZ_SMKJ01000400.1, read as the reverse complement.
GACGGCAACAACAACGCCGCCGAGACGTTCGCCTGGTCGCTGCCGATCGTCTGCGGCGACCCGACCGACCCGTCGACCCACTTCGCCGGGTACGACCGGACGAAGGTCTCCCCGATCTCCTGCCCGGACAACGTCGCCTTCGACGCCACCGGCAATCTCTGGATCTCCACCGACGGCAATGCGCTGGGCAGCAACGACGGCCTGTTCGCCACCGCCGTGGAGGGCCCGGAGCGGGGGCACCTCAAGCAGTTCCTCACGGTGCCGCTGGGCGCAGAGGCCTGCGGCCCGTTCATCACCGACGACAACCGGTCGGTGTTCGTGGCGGTGCAGCACCCGGGTGAGCTCACCGGGGCGACCGTGGAGAACCCGGTCTCGACCTGGCCGGACGGTGACCACGCCAAGCCCGGCGTGGTGGTCACCTGGCGGCTGGACGGCGGCCCGATCGGCAGCTGATTCCGCTGGGCGTCGCGGCGGGCCTCCTCCCCACCAGGGAGGGGGCCCGTCCGTCTCAGGTCTCGGCGACGGCGTCGGCGACGGCGCGTGCGACGGTGAGCAGCTTGGCCCGGACCACCCGGGCGGAGGTCATCATCTCGCTGGCCGGCAGCGCGCAGGCCAGCACCATCCGCCGTTCCATGTCCTTGTCGGGGACGACCAGCACGGCGGCGCACGCCACGCCCTGCCGGAACTGCCCCAGTTCGAGCTGCATCCCCCGACGGTCGCCGGCCGCCAGGTCCGCCTCGAACGCCTCGGGGCTGGTGAGGGTGGCGTTGGTGAACGGGCGCATGCCGTACTCCCGCAAATAGCGGAAGCGCTGCTCGGCGGTGAGGGTGGCCAGTAGGGCCTTGCCGAGCGCGGTGGCGTGCGCCCCCTCGTCGAAGCCGGGGACCAGGTCCTCCAGGTACGGGGAGCGGTGCCCCTCCGCCACGGCGGTGACAGCCACCTGACCGCCCACGAAGCGCCCCAGGTAGTGGCTGTAGCCGGTGTCCAGGGCGGCGCGGCGCAGGCAGTCGCCGACGGCTGCCGGCCCGCGGAACGCGGTGACGAGTTCGCGGTAACGGTCGGCGATCTCCAACCCCACGATGTACGTGCCGTCTTCCCGACGGATCACGTAGCCCTCGTACGCCAGCGTGCGCACCAGATGGTACGTGGTGGCCACGGTCAGCTCACAGCGCCGCGCGATCTGCTTGACGGTCAGCCCCTTCGGGGCGCGACCGACCGATTCGAGCACGCGTAGCGCGCGGGACACACTTCGGATGAGATCCGAAGGTTCCGCCAAGGGGTCGCGCACAACCACCTCCGCCGCCGGGGACTTACACCATATGAAATCCAGGCGTTCGGCGAAATGCCTGTTCGGGTCGACGGTGCCAGATCATCTTAGACGGTCAGTGCCTCGAGCGACACGGTGAGTTGTCCGAGGCGGGCTCGCGTAGGTCGCGAACCACGACGCGCGCCGCCCAGCCC
>NZ_SMKJ01000003.1:0-64997 GCF_004348615.1 Micromonospora sp. KC207 | reverse complement strand
GGACAGGTGGTTGGAGGTGGGTCCTGACGCGGTTCTGGCGGCGATGCTGCCTGACTGTCTGACCGCTGATCCGACGGTGGTGGTGGCGGGGGCGCGCCGGGATCGGGATGAGGCGGTCACGTTGGTGACGGCGGTGGCGCGGTTGTTCGTGACCGGCACCCCGGTGGCCTGGGATCGGCTGACTCCGCCGCCGGCGCCTGACGCGGCCGAGCTTGTGCCTACCTACCCGTTTCAGCGGCAGCGGTTCTGGTTGCCGCCGGCTGCTCCGGTTGGGGACGCCTCGGCGTTCGGGTTGCAGCCGGTGGGGCATCCGCTGCTGGCAGCGGCGGTGCCGGTGGGTGATGAGGTGGTGTTGGCTGGTCGGTTGGCTGTGGTGGGGCAGTCGTGGTTGGGCGAGCATGTGGTGGGCGGTGTGGCGATCCTGCCGGGTACGGGTTTCGTGGAACTCGCGGTTCGTGCCGGTGATCATGTGGGTGCCACGACGCTGCGAGAGTTGACCCTGCACACCCCGTTGACCATCCCGGCTGACGTGCAGGTGCGCGTCGGTGCACCCGATCAGGACGGCCACCGCGAGGTCAGCATCACCTCCCCCGCCGGACTCCACGCCACCGGCGCTCTCACCACCGAACCCGCACCCACCGGTAAGCCCGCTGAACCACTGACGACCTGGCCGCCGGCCGGAGCGCGACCCGTCGACGTCACCGACCTCTACCCGGCACTGGCCGCCGCCGGCTACGACTACGGCCCCACCTTCCAAGCCCTGACCGCCGCCTGGATCGACGGCGACCACGTCTACGCCGAGATCGAACTACCCGCCGACACCGACACCACCGGCTACGGCCTGCACCCGGCACTGCTCGACGCCGCCCTGCACGCCATGTCCCTGGGCCGTGAAACCACCGACCACACCACCCTGCTCCCCTTCGCCTTCACCGGCGTACAACTCCACGCCACCGGCGCCAACCACCTCCGCGTCCACCTCACCCGCACCAACGACCGCGAAGTCGCCCTGAAGGCTGTCGACGATTCGGGCATGCCGGTGGTGACCGTGGGGTCGCTGCTCCTGCGACCGGTCGACCTCGACCGGGTCGGTAGCGGCCGGGCCGGCGCCCTCCACACGGTCCAGTGGCGATCCGTCGAGACACCGGCCGCCGCCGACGCTACCGACTGGTGGGCTCTCGGCGCGCCGATCCCCGGCCTTGCCGCGCCGGTGACCACCGAGCTCGCGCAGGCCGGCACCTACCTGACGGTGCTGGGCAGCACCGGCACGGCGACCGACCGGGCCGCTGAGGCGCTCGCCCTCATCCAGGGCTTCGTCCGCGACGGAGCCCCGGACGCCCGGCTGGTGCTGATCACCCGGGGCGCGACGGCGGCCGGCGAGAACGAGACGGTACGAGAGCCGGCCGCAGCCGCGGTGTGGGGACTGGTCCGGTCCGCGCAGTCCGAGCATCCCGGCCGGTTCACCGTCGTCGACGTCGACGAGCTGCTGGCCGGCGGCCTGGCCGGCGCAGTGGCCTCCGGCGAGCCGCAGGTCGCGGTACGCGGTGCCACGGTGCTCGTCCCACGCCTCGCGGTGCTGCCGGCTTCGGCGGGCGATGCCGGGCCGGTGCCCGACGGATGGGACGGCTCCGGGACCGTACTGGTCACCGGTGGCACCGGCACGCTCGGCACCCTGGTGGCCCGGCACCTCGTACAGCGGCACGGCGTACGAAACCTCATCCTGGTGAGCCGCCGGGGTGTCGCGACCGGACTGGACGATCTCGACGCCACGATCCGGGTCGTCGCCTGTGACGTCGGGGATCGCGACCAGTTGGCCGCCGTGCTCGCCGGAGTGCCGGCCGAGCAGCCGTTGACCGGTGTCGTGCACGCCGCCGGTGTGCTGGACGACGCCACGGTGGAGCAACTCGACCCCGGCCGGCTGGCCACGGTGTTGCGGGCCAAGGCGGACGCGGCGATCCACCTGCACGAGCTGACGCGTGGGCTGCCCATCCGCACCTTCGTCCTGTTCTCCTCGGTTGCCGGAGTGCTCGGCGGCGCGGGGCAGGGCAACTACGCCGCGGCGAACGCCGTCCTCGACGCGCTCGCCTGCGCCCGGCACGTCGACGGGCTGCCGGCGACGTCGGTGGCGTGGGGACTGTGGCAGCCGCGCAGCGGCATGACCCGCGAGCTCGCCGACAGGCAGATCCGCCGGATGCGCGCCGCCGGGCTGCGTGCTCTCCCCGCCGAGGAGGGCCTCGCGATGTTCGACGCCGCGGTCTCGTCGGCCCGTCCGGCCGTGGTGGCCGCCGGTTTCGATCCGGCGGTCTGGCGCGCCGCGGAACCCTCGGCCGTACCGGCTCTGCTGCGTGCGATCTTCCCCGGCCGTGCCCGGCGTGTGGCCGTCACCGGTTCCACACCGTCCGACCTGCGGACCCGACTCGCCGGGCGGGATCCGCAGGAGCAGCGGGAGTTGCTGGTCGAGCTGGTCCGGACTGCGGTTGCGGAGGTGCTCGGGCACGGCAGCCCGGAGGCGGTGGACCCGGCGCAGACCTTCAACGAGCTCGGCTTGGACTCGCTGACCGCCCTGGAACTGCGCAACCGGCTCGCTGACGCCACCGGGCTGCGCCTGCCCGCCACGCTGATCTTCGACTACCCGGCGTCGGTGCCGCTCGCCGGGAAGCTGCGTGCTGATCTGCTCGGCGACGCGGTCGTCCCGCCGCCGCTGCCGGTGGCGTCGCCGGTGGCCGAGGACCCGATCGTGGTGGTGGCGATGGCCTGCCGTTATCCCGGTGGGGTGCGGTCCCCTGAGGAGCTGTGGGAACTTATCCGCAGCGGCAGCGACGCGATCGGGCCGTTCCCCGTCGACCGGGGCTGGGACCTCGACAGGCTGGCCCCGGCGGCCGAGGGTGGCTTCCTCTACGACGGCGACCACTTCGACCCGGCCTTCTTCGGCATCAGCCCGCGCGAGGCTCTGGCCATGGATCCACAGCAGCGGCTGCTGCTGGAGCTGACCTGGGAGACCTTCGAGCGGGCCGGGATCGACCCGGCGTCGGTACGGGGCAGCCGCACCGGCGTCTTCGCCGGGCTGATGTACGCCGACTACGGCGCCCGCCTGCACACCGTCCCGGAGGGCTTCGAAGGATATCTGAACAACGGCAACGCGACGAGCGTGGCGTCCGGCCGGGTGGCGTACACCTTCGGTCTGGAAGGTCCCACCATGACTGTCGACACGGCCTGTTCCTCGTCGCTGGTCGCGTTGCACCTCGCCGCCCAGTCGCTGCGGCAGGGCGAGTGCGATCTCGCCTTGGCCGGTGGCGTCACGATGATGTCCACGCCGAACCTGTTCGCCGACTTCAGCCGGCAGGGCGGGCTGGCCGCCGACGGCCGGTGCAAGTCGTTCGCCGCCACCGCCGACGGTACGGGCTGGAGCGAAGGCATCGGGATACTGCTGTTGGAGCGGCTTTCCGACGCCGAGCGTCACGATCATCGGGTGCTCGCGGTGATCCGGGGCAGCGCGGTCAACCAGGACGGCGCGTCGAACGGCCTCACCGCACCCAACGGTCCCGCCCAGGAACGGGTGATCCGGCAGGCGTTGGCCAACGCGCGGCTGACCCCCACGGACGTGGACGCGGTGGAGGCGCACGGCACTGGCACCACGCTCGGTGACCCCATCGAGGCGCAGGCGCTGCTGGCGACGTACGGGCAGGACCGCCTGGAGGACCGACCGCTCTGGCTCGGCTCGGTGAAGTCGAACATCGGCCACACCCAGGCGGCCGCCGGGGTGGCCGGCGTGATCAAGATGATCCTGGCGCTGCGGCACGGCGAATTGCCGCCCACGCTGCACGCCGACGAGCCGTCCCCGTACGTCGACTGGTCCGCCGGCCACGTCGCCCTGCTGAGCCGACCCCGCGAGTGGCCCGAGTCCGGCCGACCGAGGCGCGCCGCGGTGTCCTCGTTCGGCATCTCCGGCACGAACGCGCATCTCATCGTCGAGCAGGCACCCGTGCGGCCGGAGCCGGACGCGCCGGTCGGACAACCGTCCGTCGTGCCCTGGGTCCTGTCCGCCCGGACGCCGCGCGCGTTGGCCGAGCAGGCCGCTCGGCTTGCCGCGCACCCGGTCGCCGATCCGGCCGCCGTGGGGCTGGCGCTGCTGCGCGAGCGGGCCCGGTTCACCCACCGGGCAGTCGTGGTCGGCGCCACCCGGGACGAGCTGCTGGCCGGCCTTGCCGCGCCGCGTACCGGCGTGGTCAGGCCCGGCGGCAAGCTGGCGGTGCTCTTCACCGGCCAGGGCGCACAGCGGGTCGCGATGGGTGCCGGCCTGCGTCGCGCCTACCCGGTCTTCGCCGAGGCCTTCGACGAGGTGTGCTCGGGCTTCGACGTTCTGCTGGACCAGCCGCTGGCCCAGGTGATCGACGGCGGTGGTGCGCTGGACCGCACCGAGTACGCCCAGCCGGCGCTGTTCGCCTTCGAGGTGGCGCTGTTCCGGCTGGTCGAGGCGTGGGGCGTCCACCCGGACGTGGTCGGCGGCCACTCGCTCGGCGAGATCGTGGCCGCGCACGTGGCCGGCGTGCTGGGCCTGGCCGACGCCTGCACGCTGGTGGCCGCCCGTGGGCGGTTGATGCAGGCGCTTCCCACCGGCGGGGCGATGATCGCGGTGCAGGCGTCCGCGGAGGAGCTGGGTGACATGCCGGCTGAGGTGTCGCTGGCCGCGGTCAACGGCCCGGGCGCATGCGTGATCTCCGGTGCCGCGGGCGCGGTCGCCCGGGTCGCCGATCGCTGGCGGAAGCAGGGCCGGCGCGTCAAGCGGCTACGGGTCAGCCACGCCTTCCACTCGGTGCTGATGGAGCCCATGCTGGCCGACTTCGCCGCGGTGGTGGCGACGTTGACGTTCCGGGAACCGGCAGTGCCGATCGTCTCCAACGTGACCGGGGGGTGGGCGGATCACGCGGACCCCGGGTACTGGGTCCGGCACGTGCGCCAGGCCGTTCGGTTCCTGGGCGGGGTGCGTACGGCCGAGGCCGCCGGCGTGACCCGCTGGCTGGAACTGGGCCCGGACGGGACGCTCGCCGCGATGGTGCAGGACTGCCTCACCGGTACGCCCGCCGTGGTGACCACCGCGCAGCGGGCCGGCCGGGACGAACCCACGTCGCTGCTCACCGCCCTTGGCGACCTGTACGTCACCGGGACGCCGGTGGACTGGGAACGGCTCTTCGACGGCAGCCGGCCGCCCCGCGTCGATCTGCCCGTCTACCCGTTCCAGCGGCAGCGCTACTGGTTGGAGAGTCCCGGTCACGGGGTGCGCTCGGCGGCTGAGGACCGGTTCTGGGCGGCCGTCGACGGCGGTGACGTGGCCGGTTTCGCCGCTGTGCTCGGGGCCGACGAGCCCGCGGTGGCGGCGATGCTGCCGCTGCTGGCGCAGTGGCGCCGTAGCCGGCCGGCCGAGGTTGCCGTACCGGAGATTCCCGAGCCGGCCGAGGACAGCGGCGAATCGCTGACCGAGCGGCTCGCCGGGCTGCCCGAGGAGGACCGCGACGCGGAGCTGCTGCGCTTCGTCACCGAGCAGGTCGCCGCGGTGCTGGGCCACGACTCCACCTCGGCGATCGGCCCGGACGACAACTTCCTCGACCTGGGGTTCGCGTCGCTGTCCGCGGTTGAGCTGCGCAACCAGCTGCAGGCAGCCACCGGTCTCGAGCTGCCGGCGGCCCTCGTCTACGAACACCCGTCCGCTGCGGCGGTGGCCGCGTTGCTACGCGACCGGCTCGCCGCGCCCGTCCGACTCTGACACCCCAGGTGAGGAGCACCGATGGAGTTCAGCCTCTTCTACTTCGCCGACGACGGCGTGGGCGGTCCCGCTACCGCTTCGCACCGGTACCGGCTGCTGCTGGAGGGTGCCCGGTTCGCCGACACCCACGGCTTCGCTGCGGTCTGGACGCCGGAACGGCACTTCCACCCCTTCGGGGGCCTCTACCCGAACCCGGCGGTGACGGCCGCTGCCCTGGCGACCAGCACCGAGCGCATCCGGATCCGGGCCGGCAGTGTGGTGGCACCCCTGCACGACCCGATCCGGATCGCCGAAGAGTGGCTGGTGGTGGACAACCTGTCCGGCGGCCGGGCCGAGGTCTCCTTCGCCTCCGGCTGGCACCCGACGGACTTCCTGCTCCAGCCGGGCAACTACGACCAGCGCCGGGAGGTGTTGATCTCTACGGTGGAGTCGGTCCGGCAGCTGTGGCGAGGCGACGAGGTGGAGCGCCGCGACGGCCGGGGAGAGATGGTCCGGGTCCGGGCCTACCCTCCGGCTGTGCAGCCGGAGCTGCCGGTGTGGCTGACCAGCGCGGGCAACACCGGCACGTTCAAGGCGGCGGGGGCGATGGGCGCCGGGGTGCTTACCCACCTGCTCCAGCAGGACCTGCCGACGCTGGCCGGCAACATCGCCGAGTACCGGTCCGCGCTGGGTGGCCGGCCCGGCAGGGTGGCCCTGATGCTGCACACCTTCGTGGGTGAGGACACCGGCAGCGTCCGGACGGTGGTGCGTGACCCGCTGCGGGCGTACCTGGCCAGCTCGACGGGGCTGTTCGCGGGTGCCTCGGCCGCCGCCGGGCCGGACCTTGACCCCTCGCTGTTGGAGGAACTGCTGGACATGGCCTTCGAGCGGTACTTCACCGTGGGCGGGCTGTTCGGCTCGGTGGGGCACGCCTCGGCCATGGTGGATCGGGTACGCGGGATCGGGGTGGACGAGATCGCTTGCCTGATCGACTTCGGCATCCCGGCGGGGCAGGTCCTCGACAGCCTTCGCTTCCTGGACGAGCTACGCGCCGCCAGCGCCGCCTGACCGGCGACGGGCCGCTCGCCGGCAGGCGGGACGGCCCGTTCGTGCGACATCCGGTCAGGACTGCTTGGCGGCGTCGAGTTGCAGCCACGCCGGCAGGCTGCTGCGGCCGCTGACCTGGAGCTTGCGGTAGATGCGGGTGAGATGCTGCTCGACCGTGCTGCTGGTGATGAAGAGCTTGTGGGCGATCTCCCGGTTCGAGTAGCCGTGCGCGGCCAGGACGGCGACCCGCTGCTCCGCCTCACTGAGCACGTTGCCCGCCCCCTCGGGGGCCGCGTCGACCGGTTCGGTGCGGCTGGGCCGCAGCTTGGCGATCAGCGGCTCGGCCCGGCAGACCCGCGCGAGATGATGGGCGCGCCGCGCGGTCATCCGGGCCCGGTTCGACTCGCCCATCGCGTAGTAGGTCTCGCTGAGGTCGGCCAGGGCGTGCGCCAGCTCCAGTTTGTCCCCGGACGCCTGCAGGACCTGTATCGCTTCGGAGAGGATGGGCACCTGCTTGCGTCGATTCGCTGTCTGGGCCAGAGTGCGGAGCGCGGCGCCACGTACCCGGGCGGAAAGGGCGCGTCCGGCCGAGATCTGGGACTCCAGCAGTTCCCGTGCCGGCCTCGTCTCACCGAGCTGGAGGAGCGCGCGGGCCGCGCCGACCGGCCACAGCGACGGGGTCTGCACGCCCCCTCGGGCCAGTTCGTCGCCGGCTGTCCGGAAGTCGTCGAGGGCCTCCCGCGGCCGTGCCTGGGCGAGCCGCAGCCAGCCGCGGGTCTGCAGGAGGCAGAGCCCGAACGAGGTCTCCGTCATGGCGGACGGGAACGGTTGTTCCAGTATGTCCGCTGCCTGCCCCACGCGACCCATCTCGATCATCGCGTGGATCAGCGTGGCACGCGGGGCACCGATCGCCACGCCCCAGCCCACCGCCGGAATCCGGGCCAGCGCCGACTGGGCCCGCCGCTCGGCGGTGGGCAGGTCACCCAGCCGGAGGGCGGCCTGCGCGCGGATGCTGTCCAGGATCGCCTGCCACATCGGCGCCTCGGCCAGGCCGGACCGGGTGCCCAGTACGTCGCACCAGGTGAGAGCCCGGTCCGGTTCGTCGAGATGGAGCAGGGCGGCCAGGGCGGGCAGCACCGGCTCGACCATCCGCGGGTCGAGCAGGGCTCGTTGCAGCAGGCGTTCGACCAGGGCGAGGGCTTCGTCGCCGGGCTGGCGCAGCGCGACGGCGAGCGTCTGCGCGCCACGGGTGCGCAGGCCGGCACCGGGGCGAACCGTCGCCCGCTCGGTCAGCCGCCGGGTCTGTGCGGGAGCCATGAATCCGAGCCAGGTACCGGCCTCGTTCAGGGCCTGCTGGACCGCCGGGTTCGGCCGAGCGGTCAGGGCCAACCGGTCCAGTGCGGCGACGGCTTCGGCGGTGCGGCCATACCAGAAGAGGTGTCTGACCGCGAGGACCGCCGGACGGTCCCGCAGCCGGCCGTTGGCGAGTGCGTCGACGAGGGTGTCGAGGTGTCGTCTGGCGGCCTCGGGACGGGTCCACCACTCGGCGTGTGCGAGCAGCGCGATCACGGTGGCGCGCTGGGTCTCGTCGGTCGTGGCCCGGCCGGCGCACCGCAGCTGCGCGAGCGCCTCCTGCGGCGCACCGTCGTGCAGTGCCTGCCCGGCTGCCTCGATCAGCAGCCCGGCCGCCCAGGGGTGCGTCACGTCGCTGGCGGCGACCAGGTGCCGGGCCACCGTGCGCGGCGGCGCGCCGGCTCCGCGGAGTGCTTCAGCGGCCCGCAGGTGCAGCGGGCTGCGGGCGTCGGCGGTGGTGTCGGCCAGGATGGTCTCGCGGGCCACCGGGTCCCGGAACCGTCCCGCGTCGATCAGCCCGGTGTCGGCCAGGACGGCGAGCGCGGCCCTGGTCTCCACGGCATCCAGGCCGAGGATCGTGGGCAGTAGCGCGGGCTCGCTGAACGGGTCGAGCACCGCCAGGGCGAGACCGACCGTCCGGGCGCTCTCCGAGAGCCGCCCGAACACGGTCTGCACAGCCCGCGTGAACGTCTGCCGCTGCCCCGCCGCAGGGTGCTGCTCGTCGGCGAGCAGGGCGTACAGCAGGAGCCGGTTGCCGCCGGTGGTGGCGTGGTAGGCGGCGGCTCGGTTCCAGGCCTGCCGGTCGTCGAGGCGGGCACCGATCAGGTCTGCCACCCGGGCCAGCGACAGCGACGCCAGCCGGACGTGCTGACAGTGGGGCAGGGCGAGCAACTCGGCGGCGGTGGCCGTGTCGAGCGTGCCGTCCTCGGCCAGCACCAGCATGAGCCGGGTCGCGGCGAGGCGGCGGGCCAGGCCGAGGAGACACTGCCGGGAGACCGGGTCGATGTGCTGCGCCGCACCGATACGGATGAACACCGGCCGGTCCTCGGTCAGGTCGAGGAAGATGCGGCGCAGATTGTGCAGCAGTTGGGCGGCGCTGTCGCGGGTGTTGTCCTGGTACAGGTCGGCCGGCGTTGCGGAGAGGATGCCCTCGCCGAGCAGGCGGGCCATCCCGGCGGCTCGGGGGGAGACCCGTGCGGCACTGCGCAAAAGGCGGCCGATCACCGCGAGTGGCCTGTCCCCGGCCGCCGCGGTGGTGTGCAGTACCAGTGCGTCTCCTGCCGCCGCGTCGGCCAGGAAACCGTCTATCAGTTCCATCTTGCCGCTCGCCGGTGGACCGGTGACCACAGCGATGCAACCCCGTCCGGTCAGACACCTGGCGCCGAGCCGGTCGAGTTGGGCGCGTTCGCCGTCGCTTTCGACGATTCTGTCCTGGACAAGTGTCATGGCGTTTCTTCCCCGTGAAGATTTCCCTGACAAGCGGCGGCGCAAATGGGTTGAGGTGCCGCATTCGGTAATCTTGCCGCTGCCTTCAAGTGGTTCGCAAGTGGCGCCCGTCGCAGGCAAAGTGATATTCATCGCAGTCAAAGTGCGGCTTGATTGTGCCCGAATGGTTCCTTAAATTCGTCCCAAAGCGGTCGAATCTTCCGCCGACCCATGAGGGTGGGGTGAGAAGGGGGTGTTCTACTGGTCGGTAAAGACTAAGATTCCGCGGAATTTGGAAGTGTGCGGGATTTGATCCAGGCGAGAAGAAGTGTTGATTATGCGACACAGGCGGCGGGCGGGCGGTGGGAACAGTCACGTAGTCATCGATGAGCGCCTTCTTGTCGAACTCGGCGTTGATCTCGACCAATGCCGGATCGGCGACATCTTCGCCGCCGCGTTGCACCTGACCCATTTTCGCGGACAAGATGCTCGTGGAGATCACCTCAGCGACCTCTCCGCGCACGCGGAGAGGTACCGTGCAGCTGCGGAGGTGGTACGGGATTCAGGTGCGGGTCACGGCGTCTGCGGCCGCGGCCAGGATACGGAGGACCCTCGGCGCCTGCTCGACGACGAAGAAGTGACCACCGGGCAGGACCTGCACCTCGACCTCCGCGGTGCTGTGCTCCCGCCAGGCCCGCGCTTCTTCGAGGGTCACCTGCGGGTCGGCGTCGCCGGTCAGCACGGTGATCGGGCAGCCCAGGGGCGCATCGTGCGTGTGCCGATACGTCTCGATGGCCCGATAGTCGGCCCGCACCGACGGCATGGCCAGTCGCATCACCTCGGGGTTGGCCAGCGCGTCGGCGTTGGATCCGCTGAGACGGCGCAGCTCCGCGATGATCCCCGGATCGTCCCGCAGGTGCACGGTCTCCACACGGTGTCGCGACGGTGCCCGCCGGCCGGAGGCGAAGAACCGTATCGGCGCGCGGGCACCCGCCGTACGCAGGCGTTGGGCCAACTCGTAACCGACGACCGCGCCCATGCTGTGCCCGAAGACCATCAATGGGCGGTCGTCCAGGGCGGACATCACCTCGGCGAGCTGGTCGGCGAGCGCGGCGATGGTCGGCAGCGGCCGTTCCCGGTGCCGGTCCTGGCGTCCCGGATACTGCGCCGTCACCACCTCCACCCGCGGCGCCAGCGCCCGTGAGACCGGCCGGTAGAAGCTGGCCGAACCACCGGCGTGCGGCAGCACCAGCAACCGGACTCCGGCTTCCGGCGCCGGCTCGAACCGACGCAGCCAGGTGTCGACATCGGGTCGCACCCTACTTCTTCCCGCGCAGCAGGGCCGCCAGCTCGGCCGGGGACGGGTTGACGAAGACGTCGGCAAGTTTGAGCCGCACCCCGGTCGCGCCCTCGATCCGCTGCACCAGCTGGGCCGCGAGCAGCGAATGCCCGCCACTGACGAAGAAGTGCGTGTCCGGTGTGACGTCGGCTCGTTCCAGCAGCTCCCGCCAGAGCGTCAGCAGCAGCCGGATGGTCTCGTCCGCCGGCTCCTGCGAAGCGGGCGCCGTGACGTCGCCCCGGACCCGGCCCTGCTGGGCCAACCGGGTCAACGCGAGCGTGTCCACCTTCCCGTTGACGTTGCTGGGCAGCGCGTCCATCACCACGACGTCCTGCGGCATCCAGGAGCGCGGTAGCCGCTCGGCGGCCAGCCGCCAGGCATGCTCGGCGAGGTCCGGGCCCGCCGCGGACTCCAGGAAGGCGACCAGGATCCCGTCCGCCCCCGGATCGCCGGCGACCACCACCGACGCGGCCTTCACCTCCGGGTGGTCGGCCAGCACCGCCTCCACCTCGCTCAGCTCGATCCGGTTGCCGCGCAGTTTGATCTGCCGGTCGCCGCGCCCGAGCACCTCCAGAGTGCCGTCGATACGCCACCGGGCGACATCGCCGGTCCGGTAGAACCGCCCGTACTCCGGGTGGTCACCGAAGCGCCTCGCGTTCAACTCGGGGCGCTCGTGATAGCCGAGCGCCACCCCGTCCCCGGCGATGCAGAGCTCACCGCGCAGCCCGATCGGCAGCGCGCGGCCGTACGGGTCGGCGACGAAGATCTCGGTGTTCGCGATCGGCCGGCCGATGTCGACCACCTCCGGCGCCGGAGTGCCGATCTCCCCGGACGTGGACCAGATCGTGGTCTCGGTCGGCCCGTACACGTTCCAGAGCCGGCAGCCGGTGCCGGCCAGACGGGCCGCCAGCGGTGCGGGCAGCGGCTCCCCGCCGCACAGCACTCGCCGCCCGCCCAGCGTCCCCGCCAGATCGTCGACGATCAGCCGCCAGCTCGTCGGCGTCGCCTGCAGGATGGTCACGCCGTGGCGCTGGACCAGCGCGGCCAGCGCGGCGCCGTCGGTGCGCGTCTCGTCCGGCGCGGGAACCAGCCGCCCGCCGGTAACCAGCGGCAGGAACAACTCCAGCGCCGAGATGTCGAAGGCGAACGTGGTGAGCCACAGGGTCGCGTCGTCCGGGCCGGCATCCAGCTGCCCGGCGAAGTACTGGACCAGGTTGCCGAGGCTGCGATGACTGATCCGGGTGCCCTTGGGCCGGCCGGTGGACCCGGATGTATAGATCAGGTACGCGCACTCCGCCGCTGCCGGCAGTACCGCCTGCCGCGGCACGGCTGCCTCGTCGGTGCACGCGACCATCGGCAGCACCGGCACGTCCGGCAGGCTGACTCCGGGTGCCACCAGCACCGCCCGCGCCTGCGCGTCGGCGAGCTGGTAGGCGATCCGCGCCGCGGGATGGTCGGGGTCCAACGGCAGATAGGCCGCCCCCGCCAGCCACACGCCGAGCACCGCGGCGGCCAGCTCCGGCCCGCGCGGTGCGGCCAGCGCCACCACGTCACCGGCGGAGACGCCGTGGCCGGCCAGCGCCGCCCGGGTCCGCTCGGCCGCGTGCCAGAGCTGGCCCCGCGTCACCGTACGTTCGTCGTCCCGACAGGCCACCAGGTCCGGGCCGGCCGCGACCCGGACGGCCACCGCCTCAAGGACGGTCGCGAGCTCCACCGGGGCGGCCGTGTCGTTGGCCGCGTCGATCGCGGCCCGGTCCCGGGGCGCGAAGACGTCCAGCTCACCCATCGCGGTGCCGTCGTCGTCGGCGAGCGCCACCAGCAGGGCGTCGTAGCGTTCCAACATCAGCTCGACCTCGTCGCGGTCGAGCACCTCGGCGTAGTAGACGGCCCGAACCCGGACGGCCTCCGCCGTGGACAGGATGAAGAACTCCAGATCGAACTTGCTCGCGCCGTTCTCCACACCGATCGGCGTGGCACGCATCCCGTCCAGGTCGAACGGCTGCAGGCCACCCGCCGGCACGTAGTTGAACATGTGCCGGAACAGCGTCGTACGCCATCCGCCGCCGACCCGCGACACCTCGGGAAGCAGGTGGTCCACCGGTACGTCCGCGCGGGCGAGCGCCTCGAAGAACACGCCACGCGCCCGGGCCACCAGGTCGGCGAACTCCCGCTCCAGGTCGACCTGGAAGCGCAACGGCACGGTGTTGATGTGGTAGCCGATCGCACGCGGCGCGTCGGGTGGCCGTACGTTGACCGGCGTGCCGATCACCAGATCCGCCGGCCGGGCGGGCTCGTCGGCCAGCGGCACCGCCAGGCCGGCGCCGTGTCGGGCGAGAAGCAGACCGTACGCCGCCAGCATGATCACGGCCTCTGGCGCGCGCAGGCGCTTCTCCAACCGCCTGATACCCTCGCGGGCCTGGGCCGAGAGCAGTCGGCTCAGCTGCCCGCCGGTCAGGGTGGGCTGGGCCAGGTCGGGTCTGCCGCACCACAGGTTCAGGGCGTCGGAGTCGACGTCCCGAACCTGCGCACGCCAGTAGTCCAGGCTGGTGTCCCGGGGGGCGACCTCGGGCGTTGCCGGCACCGGGACGAGCAGCGCGCCGGGCACCGCCGCGCCGGCGCGCAGCGCCTCGTACGCCTGGGTGAACTCCTCGACGAAGATGGACGTCGACACCGTGTCGAACACCAGGTGGTGCACCACCAGGCAGACGATGTCGCCCTGCGGCCCGCGGAAGAGGCCGAGGCGCAGCAGCGGCGAACCGTCGACCGGGAACGGGCGGGCGGCGTAGGCGTCGAGAGTGGCGGAGACATCCTGCGGGTCGTACTCGTCGGTCTCGACCATCACCCGGACCGTCTCCAGCAACCGCTTGCGCAGCTCACCGTCGGCCTCGTCGAAGACCGTACGGAGGATCTGGTATCGCCGCACGAGCAGGTCGAGGGCCGCCTGGGCGGCGTCCGGGTCCAGCAGGCCGGGCACCGCGAAGGCGAACGAGATGTTGTTCGCCGGGGTTCCGGGCACCAGGGTCTCCAGGACGCGGAGCGACTTCTCCTTCAGCGTCGCTTCCTGTCGGGCGGTACCGGTCTGAGGTTGCATCGGGGTTCCCCTCACGCTGCGACGCGTCGGCAGAAGCGGGTCATCGAAGAAGTTCGTCGACCGCCTTGGCGACGCCGGTGTCGCGCAGAAGGTCGGCGTGCACGAGGTCGAAACGGACCTCGTCGGCGACCAGGCCGGCCCGGTCTGCCTCGGCAACCAGGTTGAGGCCGTTGTTCGGCGATGCCGAGCTGATCGCGGTGGCGGCGGTCCAGACGGGGGCGGGCTCGATCTGGACCGCCGCGGCCAGGAAAGCCAGGAACGAGCCGAAGGTGGCGGCGAACTCGTCTTTGCGCGTGTCGTCGATGCCCAGCCGGTCGAACGCCGGACCGGCTTCGCTCCGAAACACGCCCTTCAGCTCCTGGCCGAGCAGGCGCAGGTCGCTCTGCCGCCGCTGGGCCTCCCAGCCGAGCTTCTGCGCCGTGGCGATCTCCTCTGCGGACAGCACCGTGGACATGTTGCCGATCACCTTGTGGAACTGGCCGTACATGCCCAGCGGGGTGACCGCCTCCGGGTCGAACAGCACCACCCTCGGCCGCTCCTGCCACTGGGCGATCCGCTCCGCCAGCGTCACCGCGTAGTTGCTGCCGGCGCAGTACCCGAAGCAGGCCCGTACCACCGGCCGGTGCTCCTCGACGTCGGCGAGCCACCATCGTGCGTAGTCGGTGCCGCTCATGTCGGCCTCCGTACCGACCGGCGGCGGCACCGTCTCCCAGATCGCGTGACCGGAGGTCAACCGGGGCGCGAGGTCGGTGAACCCGGCCTCCGGCCGCCCGGTCGCGAAGAAGTCGACGGCGAGGACGACCTCCGGCGCCGGGCCCTCGCCCGGGGCCAGGACGTTCCAGTTGCGCAGCGGAGCCATCGTCTCCTCCTCGAGCACGGCACGACGAGCGATCAGGCATCACCCGTGCGTCACGCTATTGAGGCCCGTCGCGGCGGAGAACCCCTATCGACCCGAACGCCGCCAGGACGGCGAGGTCAGCCGTTTTGCGACTGGACGGTCTACCCGGGCAGCCGGTCCCGACTCGGGTCGGTCTGCGCGCTACCGTCTGCGTATCGCGGCGGCCGCGCTTCAAGATCCGCAGCGAGTAGCCCCAGTCCTGATCAGCACGAGGAGACACCGATGACCGACGCCACCAGCGACGCCGATCCCACCGCTGACGTCGAGGCGGGAACCGAGGAGCAGCCGCAGCCCTTCGAGAACCGGGCGGCACGCCGGTCCAAGGGCAAGGCCACCCCCAACCACACCGGGGGTACCGCGAGCCGCGCCCACGGCCGTTCCGGCACGGTGCAGAGTCCTCGCCAGTACGGCAACCGTCGAAGCGGCTGATCTTCGGACCTCCTGGTCACGGCCGTGTTCAGTAGCTGCGGCCGCTACCGGCGTCCAGCCGCAGTGGTGGTTGCAGGCCGGCGAGGGCCAGCCACTCGGTGACCCTGAGGGCACGGCCTAGTCCCGGCGCTGTTGCAACAGCACACTCGACTCGGCAGGAGCCTGCGTCGTCCTCCGAACGGGCCGTGACCGTCGGGCAGCGCGTGACTCTCGGCAGAAGCGGATGCCTGTCGCTGGCGTGCGGTCCGTTCCTTCTACCGCCGGCTCGGCCTGGAGTTCCCGGCCGGTGCCGAGCAGGAGCCGCACGCCGAGACGACAGTCGCCGCCGCACGCATGAAACCGTTGGGTCCCACCTTGATTGGGTGGGCTGCGGGTGCGCGTCAGCTCAGGGCTTTTCGCAGCAGCGCCGTCAACTGGTCCTGTTCGTCTGGTGAGAGTCGTCCGACCGCCGTGCGGGCGAAGGTGAAGGCTGTTGTGAACCGGTGGTTGATCTCGTCTCCTCGGGGAGTTCGCGCGACGAGTCGTGCGCGGCGGTCCCGGGGGTTCGGTTCGCGGGTCACGAGGCCGAGCGCTTCGAGACGCGCGACGATCTGGGTGATGTTGGAGGCATCGCAGCCGAGTTCCTCGGCCAGGGCGCCCATGCCGCGTCGCTCGTCGAGTCGCCCGAGCACACATGCCTGCGCCGGGCTGAGCGACAGCTCGGCCGCAGCCGCCTCGTAGGCGCGCTCGTAAACGTCGACCAGTTCGAACAAGACGGCCTCGGCCTCCGATGAGGTGGTTACGGGCCCGTTCGGCAGCGCCATGGCACCCAGCCTAGAGGAGATGCTTGATTCGCTCAAATAGCTGTGATCCAATATTCCTTGATTCAATCAAGTAATGAAGGAGGGGCGATGGACAGCAGAGTCGAGCGCACCGCGGGCGGCGTGGTCGTGGAGCCGCGGATGAACGCGGTCGTCCTTGACCGGTTCGGCGGAGTCGACGAGCTCTCGTCGCGCCGAATACCGCTCCCGGAGGTTCGGGACGACGACGTCCTCATCCGGGTGGAGTTCGCCGGGGTGGGGTCCTGGGACAGGGTCGAACGGGAGGGGGACTACGACGGAGCTTTCGGCGTAGCGTCGACCTTCCCCTATGTCCTCGGCTGGGACGCGGCGGGCACGGTGGCCGCGGTCGGACGCAACGTCACCCGGTTCGACGTGGGCGAGCGTGTCTACGCTGCGGCGATGCCGGTGCCGCGGGGCGGCTTCTACGCCGAGTACGGCGTCGTTGAGGCGGAGTTCGTGGCGCGTGTGCCCGACCGATTGCCGACCGAACAGGCCGGCGCGATGGCTTGGGATGCCCTGACTGCGCTGAGTGGTCTTGAACTGCTCGGCCTGCGGCCGGACGAGACGCTCATGGTCTTCGGGGCCAGCGGGGGTATCGGGCACATGGCCGTGCAGCTGGCGCGGCACAGCGGCATCCGAGTGTTGGCCGTGGCCTCTGGCGACGACGGTGTCGCCCTAGCCCGGCGGCTAGGCGCTGACCACGCCGTCGACGGCCGCAAAGACGATGTGCTGGCTGCGGCATTCGAGTTCGCCCCAGGCGGCTTCGATGCTGCTCTGGTCACCGTGGGAGGCGAAGTTGTTGAACGGTCTCTTCGCGCGGTCAAGAAGTCGGGACGGATCGCTTGGCCGAACGGTGTCCTGCCCGTGCCTGTGACGCCGCCGAGCGCGACGGTGTCCCACTACGACGGAGATCGAGGCCGCACCGCCACCGACCGGCTGAACGCGATCATCGAGGCGAGCTCCTTTGAGGTCCACGTCGCCCGGACCTTCCCGTTGGAGCGAGTCGGGGATGCGCATCGCACTCTCGACGATCACTATGTCGGGAAGCTGGCCCTCAAAGTGGGATAGGACGCACAAACGGTCGTTCGACATGTAACGCAGGCTGCTCAGCTCTGAACGGTCGCACTCGCCTCTACGAGGTAGCGGTGCAGCGAGGTCCTGGGGGATGCCGGTCTTGGTGGCGATGGTGTGCTGAGGCTGGCGACCCTGGCCAGCATCCAGGCGATCAGCCGGTCGCTCAGCGTGGATGTGTCGCCAGGCGCGTGCCCGGGGGCCGTGCCGGCAAGGGTGGTGGTCACGAGTTCAGCGAGGCGTCGATGGCGGACTTGAGCCCGGCGTAGTCGGGGCGGCCGTCGAACTTCTCGCCGGTGACGAAGAAGGTCGGGGTGCCCTGCACGCCGAGCGTTTCGCCGTCGGTGGCGTCGGCTTTGACGGCCTTGACCCGGGCGGCGACCTCCGTGCTGGCCACGTCGGCCTTGAAGCGGGTCATGTCCAGGCTTCAGCTCCTGGGCGTAGGTCTCGAAGACGGCGGCCTGTGGCTGCTGCTGGTGGCCCCAGACTGTCGCGGTGTCGAACAGCTTCCGGCGTGGTGTCGCCGACGCGGTTGACGAGCACCACGCCGGTGAGCACGGCGAGTGCGACGGCTAGCACGCCGAGGGTCACCCTCAGGCTCGTCTGATGCGCGTCTTGCGGATCTTGCGCGTCGCCTTGGCCGCCCGCGCGGCCTTGGACGGGGCCGTGCCCGCCGTCGTGCGCGCCGCGGCCTTGCCGCCGCTCGCACCCGATCCCGGACGCCGGTCCGGGCGTCGCCGGCTTCTGACAAGCCCTCGGTCGTGCGCTTACGAGCGTTGGCGTTGTTCGCCGCCATCAGCATCCCTTCGTCGGCGTGCCCGTCCGCTCGGGCGTCTTCCCCACAACCCCGCGAGGACAGTGGCCGCATTACTCAGTGGCTGAGCGACGGCTGGGAGTTCGCTGTCAGGCCGTCTACCGCACCGCTGTGATCAGTACAGCGTTTCATGTACCGTCTCGGTGTGGAGACGTTGACGTACGGGCAGGTCCTCGCTCGCTTCGGCCACGCCCTGTCGGATCCGACCCGGGCGCGGTTGCTACTGGCGCTGCGCGACGGGCCCGGGTATCCCGCGGAGCTGGCCGAGTTGCTGGGCACCACCCGGCAGAACTTGTCCAACCATCTCACCTGCCTGCGAGGTTGCGGCCTGGTCGTCGCCGCACCGGAGGGCCGGCGCATCCGCTACGAGCTGGCCGACCCGCGCCTTTCGCACGCCCTCGGTGACCTGCTCGGCCTGGTCCTCGCGGTCGACCCGGCCGCGTGCCCGGACTCCGACGAGAAGGACTGCTGCTGATGAGCCTGCCGCTGATCCAGCTGGCCCCGGCCGGGCCCTCGGCCGCCCGCCGGGCGGTGCTCGCCCGCCGGGTGCGGCTGTTCGTCGCCGCGACGATCACCTACAACGTCATCGAGGCCGTCGTGGCCATCACCGCCGGCACCCTGGCCTCATCGACCGCGCTGATCGGCTTCGGCCTCGACTCGATCATCGAGGTCGCCTCCGCAGCCGCGGTCGCGTGGCAGTTCGCCGGCCGCGCCCCCGAAGCCCGCGAGAAGACGGCGCTGCGCATCATCGCCGTGTCGTTCTTCGCCCTCGCCGCCTACGTCACCGTCGAGTCGGTGCGTGCCCTGCTCGGCGGCGCCGAGGCCGAGCACTCCTCGACCGGCCTGGTCCTGGCCGGGCTGTCGTTGCTGGTCATGCCGGTGCTGTCGTACGCGCAGCGCCGCGCCGGCCGCGAACTCGGCTCCCGTTCGGCGGTGGCCGACTCCAAGCAGACGCTGCTGTGCACCTACCTGTCCGCCGTCCTGCTCGTCGGCCTGGCGGTCAACAGCCTGTTCGGCTGGTCCTGGGCCGACCCGCTCGCCGCCCTGGTCATCGCCGCCGTCGCGGTCAAGGAAGGCCGCGAGGCGTGGAAGGGCGACAGCTGCTGCGCCCCGAACGCTGCCCTGCACGCGACCGCAGGCGCCACCACCAGTGACGCGCCGGCCGAGGCGGCCACGGCCGCCGCCGGTGAGGCGGACGCGTGCGGTTGCCAACCGGGCTGCTCGTGCTGCGGGACGTCGTCATGATGCTGCGCCGGATACCCGCGCCGGTCCGCACGGCCTTCGCGGCCGAGCTGCACACCACGCGCCGCTGACCCGACCTTCGACAGGTAGTGCGGGTCCTTGTCCGGGTTGCCGTGGTCGCCGGTGCGTTCACGGGCGTCGCCGGTCTCCTGCGGGGTGGGGTTCTTCCCACGCTCCGGCAGCTACCGCACCACCAGCCAGTGACGGCGACCTGTTGCCCGACCGTCACCATCGGGGGGCTGCTCCACAGCGGCGGGGCTACCACCTCCGGCTACGGTCGACGGGTAGCGGAGCCGCGGCATTGCTGTGATCACCCCGCACGGACGGAGTCAGGATGCTCGACGTGGTCAAAGCTCTGACGCTGGCCTTCGATGGACACCGCTTCCCTCGGCATGCCCACGAGCACTGGTCGATCGCGGTCATCGACGGCGGCGGTGGGTCGTTCCGATGCTCTGGTGCCGGCCACCGGTTCGCGTCCGGCAGCGTGACCGTCCTGCATCCGGCGGAGGCCCACGACGGTGCCCCGGGCCCAGGCGGTATCCGGTACCGAAGTCTGGCGGTACCGGAGGCGGTGATCAAGGACGCGCTGGGGACCAGTGGAACGCCCTCGTTCGTCAACCGAGTGTTCCAAGACGACGCCGCCTATGCCCTTCTCGGTCGGGCCCATCGCGCTCTGACCGGCAACCCCCCCGACCTTTGGTCGGACGGGGTCGTCGTTGACGCACTCGACCACCTGTTCGGGGCGCATGCCAGCGGCGGTCGCGGTCGAGCCTCGGGCGGCCACGCGTCGGTGGTGGCGGCAGTCAGCCGGTACGTGGACGAGCGCCTGGACTCGCCCATAACGCTCGCGGACCTGGCGGCCCACCTGGAAATCAGCCCCGTCGTGCTGCTTCGGCGCTTTCGGGCCGAGGCTGGCATGGCGCCGTACGAGTACGTGGTGTCGCGGCGGGTGGACGTCGCACGGGGCTTGCTCGCCCGCGGCGTTCCGATCGCCGACGTGGCGGTGCACGCCGGATTCGCCGACCAGAGTCACCTCACGCGGCACTTCAAGCGGGTCGTCGGGATCACTCCCGGCGACTATCTACGGCGTCCAGCCGTGTCGAGATCGTTCAAGACAGGCTGACTCCGGGCCGCCAGGATCGGTCAGGTTCAACAAGCCCGGATCTGGAAGGCCCTGATGTCGGAGATTTCGCTACCCCTCCGTTTGCCCGCCGGGAGCATGCGCAAGATCGGCTATCGAGCAGTGGACGAGATCGTGCACCACTTGTCGACGTTGAGGGAACGCCCGGTCGGCCGGCCGCACGACAGGGCCGAGCTGGAACGGACCCTGGACGTCGACATCCCGACCGGACCGACCGAGGCGCAGGACGTCCTCGACCACGTCGTCCGGCTCCTTTCGAGCACGATCACCCACACCGACCACCCCCGGTTCATGGCCTACGTTCCCGGCCCCTCCACCTTCGCGGGCCCCTTGGCGGACTTCCTCGCGTCGGGCTTCAACGTCCACGCGGCAGGTTGGATACTCGGGGCTGGCCCGGCGATCGTCGAGCAGGCCACGATCGACTGGCTCCGCCGGATGTGCCGGCTACCGGAGACCTCCGGCGGTCTGTTCCTCAGTGGCGGCACGATGGCGAACCTGGTCGCGCTCCACGCCGCCCGAGTGGACCGGGGTGCCGCGGCCGGCGGGCAGGAACTCGTCGTGTACGTCACCGCGCAGACCCACGCGTCGATCCGGCGGGGCCTGAGCTTCCTTGGTTTCGACGATCGCCAGGTGTGCACGGTGCCAGTGGACGCAAGATATCGGCTCGACCCGAGCGCATTGGACGCGGCGATCCGGCGTGACCGGCAACTCGGGCGGTGGCCGCTCTGTGTCGTGGCGACGGCCGGCACCACGAACGCCGGCACGGTCGACCCGCTGCCGGCGATCGCCGAGGTCTGCGAGCGTCACGGCGTATGGTTGCATGTCGACGGCGCGTACGGTGCTCCCGCGATGCTCACCGAGGCGGGCCGGAAGGTTCTCGCTGGCCTGGACCTGGCCGACTCAATCGCCATCGACGCTCACAAATGGCTATTCCAGCCGTACGGCTGCGGCTGCCTTCTGGTCCGCAACGCTCGTACGCTGACAGCTGCATACAGCCTGCACGCGGAGTACCTGACAGAGAACCGCCTCGGCGACGAACCGCTGAGCTACTACGACTACGGTCCCGAGCTCACCCGTCGGTTCCGGGCACTCAAGCTGTGGATGTCGCTACGTACGTTCGGGGCCGACGCGTTCCGCGATGCCGTCGCGCACGGCCTCGCGCTGGCCGAGCGAGCCCAGGCGCTGCTGGCCGCCCGTCCGCACTGGTCGGTCACGACGCCGGCGCAGCTCGGTATCGTGACCTTCCGGCCGCACACTTCGGAGCTGCCGCCAGCCGACATCGACGCACTGACCAGGGACATCGCCGCGAAGACGCTGCCCGACGGGTTCGCCATGGTGTTGTCCACGGAACTCGGCGGCAGGCCGGTTCTGCGGCTGTGCACGACGCATCCCGAAACCAGCGAGGACGACTTGGTCGCGGTCATCGACCGGCTAGAAGCGCTGGCTGCGGAAGGTGTCGCCTGGCCGTAGGAACGAGGGTTGGCTGGATAGCTGGCCGTCATCAGGGGCGCGTCTCAGGTGGCGGTCGGTTGATCTCTGTGGTAGATCTTTCCGCCACGGGTCGGCGGGGTGGACCGAGCCGGCGACATGTCAATTGGTTGGTGGTGCCAGGGGCCCCGCTTCGTGGTACCGGCTCTGGCCCGACCACCTCGCCAATCACCAGATTGCCCAGCCGTCGCGGTCGCCTGTACCGCCGTCGACCGCACGTCGTTGTTCTGTTCGGTGGCGGCGCTTCGCGGAGCCACGGCAGGGTGTCCGGGTGTTCGGCCCAGCCCGCCGCGACCCGCCGTCGCCGCGGTGGCGGCGGCGGATCAGCGTCGAGGCCGGGCTCAGGTGGTCGAGGAGTGCACCGGCTCCAGTCGGTGACGGCGGCGTCGGTCAGCTCGTCCAGCGGCCGTGTGCGGCCGGCGATCGTCAGCCGGGGCCTGCACCCGACGGTGGATCTCTACCGTTGGGGCACGACGCCGACGGCTCCGATCGGAGCACCTGGTTCGTCACCGGCCTCCACCCACCTTCCGCTCCGGCCGTCAGCGAACGGCGCGGAACGGGCCGCGCAGTGCGGCCCACTGCAGCAACATGATGGTCTTCGCATCGACGATGCGCCCGTCATGCGCCATGTCGAGCGCCTCCGCGAACGGCAGCTCGACGACGGTGATGTCCTCGCCCTCGTCGGCGACCCCGCCACCGGCCCCGGTACGCGCGGCCGGCGTGTACCCGGCGGCGTAGCAGTGCAGCCGTTCGGTCACGGAGCCAGGGCTGGTGTACACGTCGAACACGCGCTCGAGCTCACCGACGGTGACGCCCAGCTCCTCGGCCGTCTCCCGGCGGATCGCCGCGTCGGGGGCGTCGTCGTCGAGGAGCCCGGCCGCGGTCTCCAGCATCATCCCGTCGGGGTGCCCGTTGACGTAGACCGGGTAGCGGAACTGGCGGGTGACCAGAACCGTGCCGCGGTCGACGTCGTAGAGCAGGACGGTCGCGCCGTTGCCCCGGTCGTAGGTCTCGCGTTGCTGCCGGCTCCAGGTGCCGTCGGCGTGCCGGTAGTCAAACGTGGTGCGCCGCAGCACGCACCACGCGCTGGCGAGCAGTTCTACGTCACGGACGACCACGTCGGGGTTGCCGGTGAGGTGACGACCGGCCCGGTCCAGACCCGTGCGGCCGCGCGCGTCGGGCACGTCAATGCCCGGCACGCCGGTCGGCCTCGACGGCGCGTCCGGCTCGGTCAGTGCCGACCCGCCGCCGCTCACGCCGCGACGCCCGGCACGTCGGCGATGTCGTAGTACACCGGCACCCCGCGCTCGCGCGCGATGGCCACGTCCTGATCGGCGCCGGTGGAGACCCCGGGCAGTCGTAGCACCGCGTCGCAGTGTTGCAGCAGCCGTTGCGCGGTGGGGTAGAGCACCTCCTGCGCGATCGGGTCGCCGACGCCGTCGGCACCCGCGCCACGCAGCACGGGCAGGGCGACCCACTCGCCGATCATCGGTACATGCCCGGCCCGGAAGATCGGCCAGGCCGCTTCCTCGAGACGGTGCAGGTTGGCCGCCAGCAGGTCGGGGTGGTCGCCGGTGCCCGACCGGTACGGGCCGGCGATGAGGATCATCAGGGGTTTCGCTGTGGTCATGAGCATGAGACTATCGGCAGATCGTGCATAAACAAAGAACAACGTGAAGGAACGTGCATGTTGGCTGCGCAACGTCGAGACCTGCTGCTGGACCGGCTGCGCCGGGACCGGCGGGTCGTCGCCAAAGACATCGCGACCGAGCTCGGCATCTCGGAGGACACGATCCGCCGCGACCTGCGCGACCTGGCCGCCGCCGGGATGTGTCAACGGGTGTACGGCGGCGCGTTGCCCGCCTCGCCGGCGGTGGCCGACTACCCGACCCGCCGCCAGGTCGGGGTCGACTCCAAGGAACGGGTCGCCACGGCCGCCGCCGCGCTGGTGCAACCCGGCATGACGATCGTCGTCGATGGCGGTACCACCGCGCTCGCGGTCGCCCGGGCGCTGCCCGCCTCGCTGCGGGCCACCGTGGTCACCCACAGCCCGACCGTGGGTGCCGCGCTCGCCGAGCACCCCGGCGTCGAGGTGTACCTGCTCGGCGGTCGGCTGTTCAAGCACTCCGTGGTCGCGTGCGGCGCAGCCGCTGTGGAGGCCGCGCAGGCCGTCAACGCGGACCTGTTCCTGCTCGGGGTCACCGGAGTCCACCCCGATGCCGGCCTGACCACCGGCGACGCGGACGAGGCCGCGATGAAACGCGCCCTCGCGCAGCGGGCGGCCGACACCTACGTGCTGGCGAGCGCGGAGAAGATCGGCGCGGCGTCGCGGTTCGTTGTCCTGCCGCTGACCGCCGTCGCGGGCATCATCACCGACGCGCCGCCGGAAGATGACACCCTGCGGCGACTCGTCGACGGCGGCATCACGATCGTCCATGCCTGAGCGGCGGTGTCACTCGGCGTCGTCGTGGTCCGGTGCGATGAGTGCCCGCCGTACGGCCGCGCGCTGGGCCGCGACCGGGTAGGTCGCCGGGAGTCGACCGCGCTGAGCGTGTTGAGCCCTTCGACGAGCGCCAACCGCGGCGGCGGATGTGCCCCGACGATGGGCGCTTGACGAGGAGTTGAAGCAAGTCGTCATGTCGTCGCCGCGAGGGCACGGTCGGGACGACCAGTTGGAGGGCGGGTGGCAAATTCTTGCAGTTTTGCGGTGTCGGTCGGTCACTTCTGCAGGCGGCGTCGATAAGCCATGACCGCGAGGGTGGCGGCGGTGCCGGCGGCGGCGAGGACCGGCGCGGGTTTCGCGCGCACCGAGCTGCCGATCTTGGTTGTCGCGGCGCGGGCGGAGCTGACCAGGGTCGACTTGGCCTTACCGGTGTTCTGTGCGCCGGCTTTCGCTGAGTCGCGTACTGCGGCGCTGGCATGTTGGGCTTTCTGCGAAACCGGCTTGGCGCGCTGGGATGCCTTCTGGTTCATCGTTCGGGCTAACTGCGTCGCTTTGGTCTTCGCCGACTGGCTGGCCTGGGTGACACGCTGTCGCAGTCCGCCGATGGCGGTAGTGGCTTTGGTGCGTGCACGGGTCTTGACGTCGGTCTTGGCGGTCAGTGCGGCTACGGTCTCACCGAGTTCCGCGCGTGTCTGCTGGATGTCGCGTCGGGTCTGGTCCGGGTCGCTGCTTCCCGGTGGCGTCCTCATGGCTGCCTCCGACTCGCTGCGCTACGTATCGCCTCGGTGTCGGCTCGCACGCTGTCTCTGGTCGTCGTGGGCGTGATGGGCATGGCCTTGCCGACCTGCTTCTTACCGCGTTGGGCCGTGATGGCGGCGGCGGTGGCAAGGATCACCGTGACGATCAGTGCGGCCACAGCATCGGGCATGATCGCGGCTAGGGCCAGCACGATCGTGGCGGCGGCGGTCCCGCCGGCGAGGAGCCCGAGCACCGCACCGCCACCGAGCAGTCCAGCACCGACGCCCGCGCGCTTGCCCTTGGCGGTCATCTCTGTCCGCGCCATCGTCAGCTCGTCGCGCACCAACCGGGTGATCTGCTCAGTGGCGCGCTGCACCAACTCGGTGGCCGGCGTGTCAGCAGACGCAGCGCCGGGGTTGCCGCCAGGTCGTTCTGGCATCATTAACCTCATCTCTCACACAACGGAGTAGTCCGAGGCGCTGCCCGGGTCAGCCGTGCTGCGCTGCAGACATGCTCACAGCCCCCTGAGACGGGGCGTCGATACGCCCGCCGAGCGACGGATCAAGGCCTTCGTCGAACTTCCCGGCGACATCACCCGTCGGGAAGCCGCCATCCTGCCGGCGTCGCAGCCTGGACGTGCACGCCACTCCGGTCACCGCCCCAGCCGCGAAGGCAAGGATGAGCGCTTGCCGCGCGGTGGATTTTCTCTTCCGTGCCATGACTACCCCTTGGGTCCAACGTGCCCGCATAGTCTTGATTGTTGGGCTCGGCCGACGAAGCTACGCACCAAATCGGCAGACTTGCATAAAGGTGGGCGCCGCCTGCGTATCGGTCGCGGTGAGCTGCCGTTTTCTCACGCGGGGACGTGGCGGTGAGGAAGACCGGGACCATCAGCGGCGGTTCGCTTGTCGATCTCTGTGGCATCACGGGGTCACGGTGCGCTGCCGCGCGGAGTCGGATGGGGCAGCCAACCGAGGGGCTGGCCCTAGCGGCCAAGCGGTGAGACGCCCGTCTGCCCGGCGGATCCGGGCTGGGTCGTTTCCCTACACCGGCCCGCACCCGACTTTGGTCAACCTGGCGGGGTCGGGGTGTGACCTGCGCGGTTTGGGGTATCCGCCGCTTCGGCTGACGGGGCTGTTTCGCCCACGAAGGGGGCACACGTATGACCAAGCAACAGAGCCCGGCAATGGGCAGCGTCCAGTCGCAGGTGCAGGCGGCTCGTTCGCAGGCCCCCGCGGCTGCTCACAGTGTGCAGCATGCGGGTAGCGAGATGGCGCATGGTGCGGTCGAGCAGGGCAAGGTCACTGCCGCGGAGGCGAACCGGCAGGTGCGCAACCTGCTCGGTCAAGCCACTAGCCAGCTCAACCAGCAGGCCGACACCCAGCAGAAACGCGCAGCCGCCGGGCTTCGGGCACTCGGCGACGAACTGGAGTCGATGTCCAGCCAGGACGAACGGCACGGTCTTGCCGGCGATTTGGCCCGGCAGGCGGCGGAGCAGGCCCACCGGGCCGCGCACTGGCTGGACGAGCGCGAGCCCGGTGCCGTGGTGGCAGAGGTACGCGACTTCGCACGCCGCCGGCCCGGTCTGTTCTTGGCTGGGGCGGCGGTGGCCGGGATGCTGGCCGGGCGATTGACCCGCAGCCTCGCCTCGGACGGCGAGGCAGGTGCCGGCGGGTCCGAGGGACAACAACCCCCGTCGTCGCACAGAGGTCAGGTGGGCACATGAGCGCCTCAGCACGGGGCCGAGCCGAAGCTGCGCCCGACCGCACACAGGCATCCCTCGGCGAGTTGCTCGGGAACGTCACCCGTGACGTGTCGACGCTCGTGCGTCAGGAGGTTCAGCTCGCCAAGGCCGAGGTGCGCCAAGAAATGCGCGCTGCCGGTCAAGCGGCCGGCATGGTCGGTGGTGCCGCCCTGGCGGGGTTCATGACCCTGCTGTTCCTGTCGTTCGCGCTCTGGTGGGCGCTGGCGAACGTTATGGATCAGGGGTGGGCGGCACTGATCGTCGCCGGAATCTGGGCCGTCATCGGTGCAGCCCTGTTCACGGTGGCGCGCGGCCGGCTTCGTCGGGTCAAGCCCGGCCTGCCCCGTACCACCGAAACGGTCCGCCAGGTTCCGGGCGCCTTCACCCACCATCGCAACGCAGAGAGGAACGACGGTGACAGCCGATCCAGATGACATCCGCTCCGACATCGAGTTGACACGCACCCGTCTCAGCGGCGACGTGGACGTGCTGACCGACAAGGTAAATCCACGTCGGGTCGCCGATCGAAAGGTGCACGAGGCGCGGGGCCGGCTATCCGCCCTCAAGGATCGGATCATGGGCAGTGCAGCCCACGCGGGTGAGACCGGCCGGGCGAAAACCTCGTCGGCCGCCCACCAGGTGGCCGCCGCCGGCTCACATGCCAAGGAGACGGTGGGAACACTTCCGCAGAAACAACGCGAAGCCACCCAGGGCAACCCGCTCGCCGCTGGACTCATCGCGTTCGGGCTCGGTGCTCTCATCTCGTCCCTGCTGCCCCCGTCAGAACCGGAACGACGGGCGGCCGGTCAGGCGAAGGGCAAGGTCACCGAGCACTCCGAGGAAATCAAACAACAGATGCAGACCACCGCCCACCAGATGCAGGACAACCTACGTCAACCCGTGCAAAAAGCAGCCGGCGCAGTCAAAGACCAGGCAGCCAAGAGCGCCTCGACAATGCGCGAACAGGGACAGGCCACCGCCGGGGAACTACGCGGGCAGGCAGAACAGACCAAGGAGAACATCCGCCGCCAGTAACGGGCGCAACCTGCGAGGCCGTGGGGAGTGTAGCGGCCCTCTAACGCAGTCCCGCCACCAAGAGCGAACGTGTACACCGCTACTGCTGCCGCTAGCTGGCCAGAGCGCCCGCCGACGATCGCGATCGTCGGCGGGCTCGCTGATCAGGCCCCAGCAGATGGCTCGGGCAGCCTCATGGGCCAGCCCTCAACAGGCCATGTCGCCCCCGGGAGCACTCCGGTGACGAAATAGTCGACGACGGCGCCGTTGAGGCAGGCGTTGCCGAAGTGCGGGAACGGCGCATGGGTCTGCGCGTCGATCGTGACCAGCCGAGAGCCGTGGACCGCCGCAGCGACCGCGCGTGATTTGGCGATGGGCACGGACACGTCCCGCAGCGCGGCCGTCACCAGCACACCCGGCGCACGGTTGCCGGCCAGCGGCACCGGGTTGTCCGCACCGGACGGCCAGAAGGCGCAGGCGTTGATGTTCGCGTTGGCCGGGCCGAAGCTTGGGTACTGGGCTGAATACCGGCGCACGTCGACCACATAGGTGTGCAAGGCGCGCGGCCAGGCGTTGTCGCCACACCGGTAGGCCATGTTGACCGCCGTGTGGTTGTCCGTTGGTACGTCGGGCACGCCCGGCCGCGCGGAAGGGTAGAGCGGGAACGGCACCGGCGGCGGCGAGCCGTCCCGAATGGCCGCTGCGGGTGGATTGGAACGTGGTCATCGAGCCCGACTACCGGCCGGGGGATGGTGTGCTCCACTACACGGTGCATCCCCGTAAGCGCATACTGACCGCGAGACTGCGGTGGCATGCCCCGGTGGGGGGCAGGAGTTCGCCTCCGTACCGGGGTCGGCGGGTTTCAGGCGGTCCTGCAAGGCTCCTGCTGGCTACGCCCTGTAGAACGCAGAGCCCGTGCCGCTGGGCGTGGGCGATGTGGTGTTCCTGCCCCACGGCAGTGGGCACACCCTGGCCGACAGCCCCGAAACCTTGGCGACGGCCCCCGCCCGCGACCCCGACGACCCCGGAACTGCGCTCGGCCGTGGGGCTACTGGCCGCCGAACTGGAGCGCCCGCGCCTCGGCACGGACGCGGCCGTCCCCGCGCTCCTGGACACATTGCTGCTGTACATCCTGCACATCTGGTTCAACGAACAGCCCGCCCGGGGCAGCACCACCGGCTGGGCCGCCGCGCTCAACGACCCGCCGGTAACCGCCGCCCTCCACGCCATCCACCGGGCCCCGGCGGCGCCGTGGACAGTGGCGAAACTCGCCGCGGAAGCGGGGCTCTCCCGCGCACCGTTCGCCAGGCGCTTCGCCACGCTGATCGGCCAACCACCCCTCAGCTACCTGACCTGGTGGCGGATGACCACGGCCGCGCGCCTGCTGCGGGCATCGGACGCACCATCGAAATCCATCGCCGCCCAGGTGGGCTACGCCTCCGAGTTCGCCTTCGCCAACGCGTTCGAGCGCACGCACGGGACAGCCCCCGGCACGTTCAGACGGCGGAGCTGCATCCGCGCAGGCATCCTGGGCACGCTCAGCTGTACGTGACTGGGCACATCCCGAATGCACTCCGACAGCGGGTAACCGTTGCTGAGACCGCTCCTAGCCTTGGGCTAGGTGCCGAGGTACTTGAGCACGGCCAGCACCCGGCGGTGGTCCGTGTCGGTGGGCGGTAGGTCGAGCTTGGTGAAGATGTTGCTCACATACTTCTCGACCGCGCTGTGGCTGACCTTCAATGCCTCCGTGATGCCGGTGTTGGAGCGGCCCTCCGCCATCAGCCGCAGCACGTCCTGCTCGCGTGGTGTCAGGCGCTGCACCGGGTCGTTGCGGCGCACCAGTAGTTGGGCGACAACTTCGGGGTCCAGCGCGGTGCCGCCGGCGGCCACCCGGCGCAGCGCGTCGAGGAAGTCCGACACTGGCGCAGTTCGCGATCGGCGTCCTGGGCATGCTGTTCATCACCGGCGAGTACGCCACCGCGTCGATCCGGGTGAGCCTGGCGGCGGTGCCCGGCCGCCTGCCGATGTTGTGGGGCAAGGCGGTCGCGTTCGGACTGACCACCGTCGTGTTCTGCGTTCCGGCCGTGCTGGCGTCGTTCCTCGCCGGCCAGTCGATCCTGTCCGCCAAGGACCTGGATATCGGGCTCGGCGAGCCCGGTGTAATGCGGGCCGTGCTCGGCAGCGCGCTGTTCCTGACCGCGGTGGGCCTGCTCGGCCTCGGTCTGGGTGCCCTGCTGCGCGACACCGCCGGCGGGATCTCGGCCCTGTTCGGGCTGCTGTTCGCGCCGCAGCTCGTGCTCGCGCTGCTGCCGGAGTCAGTGTCCGACGCGGCGTACCGGTATCTGCCGACCCCGGCCGGCGCGGCCGTCAGCTCTGTCCACCAGGACCCACTCGCGCTCAGCCCATGGACCGGGTTCGCTCTGTTCTGCCTCTACACCGCAATCGTGCTCGGGCTCGCCGCGTGGCAACTGTGCCGCCGGGACGCCTGAGCCGTCCACCTCCACAATCCGATCAGGAGAAATCCGATGAACCGACCACGACGGCGCACGCTGCTTGTCGCGGTGCTGGCCACGACCGCGGGACTCGCCGCGTATGCCGGCACGACGCAGGACGCCGGGCTCGCCCCGTACCACCATCAACACGTCAACTGGAAGTCGTGCCAGCGCGGCGCCGACGACACCGACGGCCGCGCGCTCGACGAAACCGGCGTGCAGTGCGCCGACATCCGCGTGCCGCTGGACTACCGCCGGCCCCGCGGGCGCACCATCACGGTCGCGATCGCCCGCAGCAAGGCCACCGACACGGCCCACTACGCCGGGCCATTGATCTTCAACCTGGGCGGCCCGGCCAACCCGGTACTCTCCACCGTGCCGCTCGCCAGGGAAGGGCTGGGCGCGACCGGGGCCAAGTTCGACATCATCGGCATGGACATCCGCTTCTCCGGGCGCAGCACGCCGATCGACTGCGGCTGGCCGGCCAGCTGGCTGCCGCGCTCCGCTGGCGCCGGCCGGGAGAGCTTCAACCGGATGGTCACGCTGTCGAAGGACCTCACCCGCCGGTGCGCCCGGACCAACGCCGACGTGCTGCCATACGCGTCCACGGCCAACGCCGCCCGCGACATGGACGTCATCCGGGCCGCGCTCGGCGCGCCGGAGCTGTCGATCCTCGGCTACTCGCAGGGCAGCTACCTGGGCGCGCAGTACATGCAGCGATTCCCGCAGCGAGCCGGGCGGATGGTGCTCGACAGCGCCATCGACCCGGATCACCCCGGCGTCACCTCCTTCCCGGACCGGACAATGGCGGTACGGCGCGAGGCGGCGCTGTGAGAGTGGGCCGCACTGGTCGCGGCGCACGAGGACCAGCTCAACCTCGGCACGACGACCGGGCAAATGCTGGGCACGGTGGACCGGGTCTACCGGGCCGCCGCGCACACGCCACTCGGGTGGGCCAGTACCTGGTGGACGACACCGTCATTCCCGGACTGATCGTCAACCTACTGGTCGACGACAGCGAGGAGTGCGCCCTCGAACTCGCGGCCACCGTGCAGGTGCTGGTACAGGCGGCCGACACCGGCAACGCCGAGCCGACGGAGACCCTCGCGACCGCGCTGGCGGGGCAACCGACCGGCCGGGACTCCGCGCAGCACAGCGCAGCGACCGCCATACAGTGCGGCGACGCGCCGGTATCGCGCAGCGTCCAGGCGTACTGGCGTACTGGCGCGACATTCAGGCGGTACGCGCCGAGGCACCCCTGTTCGGCCCGCTGGGCAGCAACATCACGCCGTGCGCGTTCTGGCCCAACCCGCCGCGGGAACGCCCGATCCGGATCCGCAACGGGGTGCCGGCCCTGGTCGTCCAGGCCGCCGGTGACGTCAGCGCGATCCTGAAGATGGGCCAGGCCATGCACCGCGCCCTCGGCGGTTCCCGCATGATCACCCTGGCCGGTGCCCGCGACCACGGCGTCTACCTGTTCCGAGGCTCCGGATGCGTCGACGCGGCCGTGAACGCCCACCTCGACACGGGCAATCTGCCCGCGGCCGATCTGACCTGCTTCCAGTAGCCCCGGTTCCCGCACCGCGCCGAAGTCCGGCTCCTGTGCCTGTGAATCGATCACAGTGGCCGACCCGGGGTGTCGGCCAGGCCCGACCAGCACTGAGAATCGTCGATGTTGTGGGAGTGGATCCGGGCGTGGTGGAATGGCTCACATCGCCGCAGCGCGGGGGCAACCGTGCTGGGAACGGCCGACACGGGAGCATTGCAGTGCCCGCAGCACGCAGCTACGCCAGAATCTCGCGTGCCGCACTGCCGGGCCATCGCTACGACGACGGGCGTCTGCCGGGCAGGGCGTTTTCTCGCCCGTCGTACGTACTCCCAGTACCCCCCCGGTGGCCGACGCGTTCGACGTCTGACACGTCGGGGGTGTCCGATGCGGTCTGCCAACGCACCAGAACCGGCGACGAGGTGAGAAGCAATCATGGTTGCTCAGCAGAGTTTCGCGGGGTGGTACCGAAACCGCCTGGTGTGGGTGGCGGTGATCCTGCTGGCGACGTTGGCCGGCACGATCGTACTGGTCAACCGGGCCGGCCCGGAGGCGGAGCCGGCGGATGTGCAGGCGCAGATCATGACCCGGATGCGGGCCACGCTCGAACGGGCGGACCCGGGGCAGCACAACCACGCCGGACACGGCGGCCAGCAGGCGGCGACCGGGAAGGAGAAACCGGCGGTGATCTGCGGGGTCCGCGTCTACGGCTACGAGCCGGCCGAGGTCACCGCGCTCGCCGAGGTGCGGACGGTCTACGGCTTCCACCTCTGCGGCATCGCTGAGCAGAAGCGCCCCTGGGACGTGGCAGTCAAGCTGGCCGGCCCGGTGATCATCGACATGTCCAGCGAGCCCCCGGGCATCCAGGTGGTCGAGGCGACCGCCGACACCAGGTTTGTCGACCGGCTGCGGGAGATGTTCCCGGACAAGTACGAGGAGTTGGCGCTCAAGGAGGCGCTGGCCGAATCGGAGATGGCCGACCTGCGCCGCCGGTACGACGCCGCCGCCGGAATCTGACCATGCTGGACGGCCGGACTGCGCGGTGGTACCCACACCTGCCCACCCTCGGGTGAACGCGCGAAACGAGAGCCGTGTGCGGGTACGACGGGTCCAGTGGCGCCTGGGGCTCGTCTAGGCCGGTTGTCCTGCTGGCAAAAAGTAGGTCTCCACAAGTCCTGCCACCTGGCGAAGTCCACGCCGACGAGGGTCGACGGCGGGCCGCCAGGGTCGTGCCAGCGGCATGTGCGGTCGATGCCAGTGGGCCGCGGCAGTCTGCATGTCGAGGGCGGAGCCGGCACGGCCCCGGTCCGAGACGGAAGGACAAGGCATGAGCGATCTTGTGCTGCACGACGTCGTCATCGTCGGCGCTAGCCCGGTCGGGCTTCTCCTCGCAATCGAGCTCGGGACCGCGGGGGTGAAGCCGCTCGTGCTGGAGCGGCTCGTGAAGCCCGACCGCGGAATCAGGTGCGCTCCAGCACCGCCTGCTTCCTGGACCTGGCCGGCGCGCCGATGCCGTCACCGACCGGCAAGGGCTGGTTGCTCCGGTTTTCCGCCGACCAGCAGGGCTGCCGCTACTGGTATCTGTATCTGGCCGAGGGCGGCGCCGACCACGCCGTCCTTTCCACCATGGAGTTCGACGACCCGCAGGACCGCGGACCTTCCGACCCGGAGACGGAGGCACCGAACGACATCAGGTTCTGCGCCGAGTCGTTCGAGGCGTTCATCTGCCGGTACTGGCTGGAGAACGAGATCTTCTTCGCCGATGTCGACGGGACGCCGCTGCCCGAGGGGGCGGCCGAATACCTCGAGCGCTATCGGAAGTGACGAGCTCATCTAAACGACAGGGGCAGCGGGCGACCAGAAATGTGCGGACGGATCGCGTCCCTTATACGCGCGGACATTTCTGAGGCGGGCCCCGCGGGTCGCGGTGATCATGGCCAAACCGCCTGGGCGGCGCCGTTGTCGAGCCGCTCACCCAGGTGGGCATTGGTAGGGTTGACCCCCGGGCAAGTCCGGGGGTCTGCGGGATGGTGATGCCGGAGCGTAATCGTCGA
The DNA here is from genome assembly GCF_004348615.1 of Micromonospora sp. KC207. Lineage (NCBI taxonomy): Bacteria > Bacillati > Actinomycetota > Actinomycetes > Micromonosporales > Micromonosporaceae > Micromonospora > Micromonospora sp. KC207. The sequence continues at coordinate 31,067 of NZ_SMKJ01000003.1, read as the reverse complement.
GGCTGATGGCACGCGGCATCAAGACGGACGGCTGCGGATCCTCATCTTCGGGAGCGCCACATGACCATTGGCACCATGTCGCTCAGCGTGACGCGTGGCTGGCATCACCCGCTGATGGCGCACGCGACGCTCATGTTCGCCCTGGCTGCGGTGTCCGCCGTCGGTCTGTTCGTCGACGATCGTCTCCTCATGGGCGAGCCGGTCTGGATGAAGCCGATGAAGTTTGGCTTCGCCATGGGGGTGTACGGCCTGACGCTGGCGTGGCTGCTCAGCAAGCTGGACAAGGGCAGACGCATCGGCTGGTGGCTGGGCACCGTCTTCGCGGTGGCCGGTCTGATGGACGTCGCAGCCGTTGCCTACGCTGCCGCGCACGGCACCTTCAGCCACTTCAACGACAACACCGACCCCGTCGCCCGGACGGTGCAGACGGTGTTCTCGTTCGCAGTCATGCCGCTGCTGCTGACCACCCTGGTCATCGCGATCCTGGTCCTGATCCAACGCACAGGCGACCTCGCCGCGACCCGTGCCTTGCGCGCCGGACTCGGGCTGGCCGTCGCCAGCATGGCCGTGGCCCTGTGGCTCAGCGGTCCCTCAGGCGAGTCGCCCCGCACGGTGACCGACGCCAGCGGCCACCCGGTATCCATGACCGGTGGCCACGGCATCGGCGACCCCGACGGTCACGGAATGCCCCTGACCAACTGGAGCACGACCGGCGGCGACCTGCGTGTACCGCACTTCATCGGCCTGCACGCCATCCACGTGCTGCTGCTCCTCACGGCCGTCCTGCGGGTACTCGCGACCGACCGCAACTGGCTAAGCGACCAACGGGTCCGGGCCCGGCTGGTCGGCGTCGCGGGACTCGGCTACACCGGCGTGTTCACAGTGCTCAGCTGGCAGGCCAAGCGAGGCCAGTCAGTGATCCACCCCGACCGGCAGACACTGACCGCCTTCGCTGGCGTAACGGTACTCACCCTTGTGGCGGCGGTCGCAGTGACCATCGCCGCGCGTCGGAAATCCGAGCCGCCCACCGCCGAGAGACAGCGCGACGACGTGCCGAGCATCCCGACCCGCTAGGCGGCCAATGGATCACGGTCGCATGACCCGCCTGATCAGGTGCGCGGTTCTGCCGCCGATCGTGCGCGCAGATCCGCCGGACGGTTCCACGGGATGACCTGCCCTTGATCCTTCTTGATTCTCGGCACCGAGCGGCTACTGGTCCGACGCATCTGGACACTCGGCACCTCCCGTGCTACCGGTAGCGCTGCCACACTGCCGATCGATCACCAGCCAGCGTAGTCGGGACCGGGGTGCCGCACACTGTTAGCGACCTGGTCACCGGCTTTGAGCTTGACAGCGGGGCGTCAGTGCTCAGCGGCTGGTAGCCCGGCACGGACCTCGGTGCCGCTGCCGGGCGCCGCGGCTACCTGGAGCGTGCCACCGAGCGCGGCGACCCGGTCGGCGAGCCCGGCGAGCCCGGAGCCGGGTCGAATGGCCGCGCCGCCGACCCCGTCGTCGGTGATCTCGATACGCAGCACACCGCGGGCGTGGTGCAGCCGGACGATGGCATGGGTGGCATTGGCGTGCTTGATGACGTTGGTGAGGGCCTCGCTGATCACGAAGTAGGCCGTCGTCTCGACGGTGGCGGGCAGGCGACCGGTGAGCCGGCTGTCGACTCGGACGGGCACGCCGCTGCTCAGTGCCAGATGCTCCAGCGCGGCGGGCAACCCCTGGTCGGCCAGGACCGCGGGGTGGATGCCGCGGGTCAGGTCGCGTAGCCCGGCGACTAATTCAGGGTTTGCAGGACGAAGAACTCATCGCCGAGCCGCACCCCGAACGCCGACCCGGCGTGCCCGAGGGCGACCACCAGCGCGACGCCCAGTTAGGAGCGAGTCATGGACGGAATTGAATTACCAGCCACCCGATGGATGCCACAGTCCAATTCCTCACCGAAATGCTCATCATCGAGATCGGCTCGCCGATGACGAGCCGCCTACCGAACCCTGACCTGTACGACGTGCCACAACTACGGTTCGGCCAACGAGGCGGCACCGAGACGTGGTCCGTACGAGGGCAGCTCTATGACCGGCCCGTCATCCGTGTCGGGCTGGCTCGCGACGCCACAACGCCGTCGCCCGTCTTATCGGCAGCACGTCTTGACCGGGGCTGTGGTCAGGTTCGCGTCCGGAACGGGGCGAGGGTGGCTCGGATCTGGTCACCCGCGCCCCAGTCGTCGTCGAACTGGGCCAACACGGCGAGGTGTTGTCGCAGCTGGACGATCGGCATGCGGGCGCGCCAGTCGCTGTCGAGGCGAGTCAGCTCTGCATAGACCTCGAAGAAGCGTTGCGCCTCGGGCGGAGGCGAGGTGGACCACACATGGGCGAGGTCGACCTCAGCCCACATATAGGACACCGCCGGGTCGATCAGCGCGGGCTGCCCGTTCGAAGTGGCCAGGACGTTCTGTGCCCACAGGTCGCCGTGCGTCAGGCACGCCGGCCGGTCCGGCAGCAGGTCGGGCAGCCTGTGACACAGCCGTTCCAACGCCGCTCGATCTGTGCGGTCCAGTGCCGCCTCGACGCGGGGCTGCCCAAGCCACCGAAGCAGCCGGTGCTGCGCGAAGAACGCGAAGCCGTCGTCGTGCCAGGTATTGGTCTGGCGGCGGCGGCCCAGCCAGTTGTCGCGGTGCCATCCGAAGCGAGGATGGGTCGTGCTCGTGTGCAGGTGGGCGAGCATGTGCGCGAACTGCTCCCAGAAGGTCTCGCTGTGCGGCCTGGGCCGCAGCACCGACAACACAAGCAGTTCCCGGTCCGCCAGGATCACCTCGGGGGTCGCCACGCCGCCAAGTTCGCGCAGGGCGGCCAGCCCTTCGGCTTCCGTGACGAAGACATCGTCGGCCGGCGCGTCGGCGAAGGCCTTGACGAACACCGGCGGCGCGTCTCGGCGGGTGGCTATGCCGGCGAGCGCCGCCAGCCCGCCCGCCGCCGGCTCCACTGTGACGACATCGCGCATCCCGGCCCGGCGCAGGCATTCCAGCAAGAACGTTGCCGAGCGGACCACGACGGGCTCCTCCTACTTCGGGCGCATGGTCGCAAGGTCTTATGCGACCACCGAGGACCATTTGCGACCGGTACGGACCGGCCGAACTGGTGGCCTCGCAGTGCAGGGCCCGGCAAAGTCGCTGCCACGACCCCGGCCGCCTGCTCCCCGGACGTAGATGCGCGGTGGGCCCGGGCAGCCCTGACCGCGGTCAGGTGTGGGCGCTCGGGGTCGGCCTCTCGGTGAGCTCCCACCGGTTGCCGTGACCCGTGGCGATGGCGATCGCCTCGATCACCCGCCGGGCCGCCGCGGGATCATCGACGAAGCTGACGGCGGCTTCGAGGTCGACCGGCGGCCCACCGGCGAGGCTCGCGGCCACGGCGGTCATCTGCCGGTCACGGTTTGGCACGTCGGCGGCCGCCGCGAAGCCGACCACCGCTGCCCAATCGGTGACCTGCCCCATCCGCACGGTGTCACCCATGTCCCACACCAGGTTTAGGGTCCCCACGAGGTCACCGAAGCCCGGCTGGTCCGGAACCGAGGTGAAGGTCAGCAGATGCACGGCGGCCCGCCGGCCGAGCGAGGCGCCGGTGGCGATGTCGGTGCGCAGGACGCCCCGAATCTCATCGCCGGTGAACCCGGAGGCGAAGTCCGGCCGAGGAGTCCTCCGGTGCAGCGGCGGCGCCGTGTCGGGGTCGGCCAGCAACTCCGCCACCCGCAGGCACTGCACACACGGCGGCAACGCGGCGATGTCGACGCACGTGTCACTGAGATGCATGTCGTACGCAATGTTGATCGCCCACTGATCACTGCCCCACACCGGACGCTTCGGAGCTGAACACAGCGTGAGACCCGTCTCCCCGCCGTCCCCGCCGGCCACGTCGTCGAGATCCACGGACAGATGCCGCAACGTGCCGTCCGTACACGGTCGAGGTGTCATCGGATCCTCCCCACCACCGGATGCTTCGCCGGTCGCCCGTGACAACAAAGCCTATCCATGCCCCGCAACCTCTGCTGAGTGCGGCGTGCTCGGTTTCTGGTGTCCTGAAGATCCGTAGGTCCTCGCGTGCGCGGGTGACTAACGTGTAGGAGATGTTGTTCGTGATGTCATCTTCGTAGGCGTCGGTGATGCGATCGCGGTGAACGGCGATCGCCACGCGCAAGACCTGGACAACCCTGACCAAGCTGCGCTGTTGCCCATGCCGAGCCACCGCGCTCATGCAGGCGATCCTCGCCCTCTCGACCGCTCCGGAATCCTACCGCTACGCGGGATGAAAAGGCTCAACACGGGTATGGTCCTCGACAGGTCACGTCCTTGCAGGCAGGGTGCGCTTTCTGCATCAGGTTTCACCGCGACGATCAAGCCTCAGTATCCGAGGCCGATCGTAGATCTGGAGCAGAGCCGAAGCTGAACTGGCGGTGTGTGGATGACCTGCTGTGACAGGCCATCCACACCATTTCAAGGTCGTCCTCGTTCGGGGGCCCGGTTAGGGAACCGGTGCTCCCTGGTCCCTGTTAGCGGTTGGGCCGCGGTTGGCCTGCTCTCTGGCCGGGTCCACTGGCTTCCCGGTCGCGGGCGTGGTCGACGAGTTCCCGGAAGAACACCGGGGGTGGTACGACCTTGCCCTCGCTTCCGATCGGTGAGGGCGCCAGCGGTATCAGCAGGTCGGTGTTGGGTGAGTGCAGCCACAGGGCCATCAGGTACAGCGCGGGGATCCGCAGCAGCCGTAATTCGAAACCGGCTGTCGCGAGCTGCGGCAGCGCCCGTGCCGCCTTCACCGCGGTCGCGGTGGCTCCCACGTACGGACCTTCGTTGAATGATGGTGGACGAGCGCCTTCCGGTGTTTCCGCAGTCTCGGCGCTGGCGATTACCTCGCCGCCGGACTCGAGCAGGAAGCGCCAGCCCCCCGGGCGCGCCCGCTCCAGGCCGCCACCGGCCTCGACATCGTCGAGTCCCATGGTGAACACCTGGTGCGGGGTGGACATCTCCACGTCCTCGGGGGCAGCCGCACCCAGCGCAGGCAGGCCCATGCCTCGAATTCCAGCCACGCGGCCGAGCTTGGCGCGTGTTTCCTCCCGCATCCGCCCCGGCGGCTCAGGCATATTCAACGGCATTGCGAACCTCCTTAGGGCCGAGATTTCATGGAAGCGGTCCAGGTGCCATTTGTTTTGTACTTGTCCCGCAACTCCTCGTACGGGATGATGTACATGCCGTCCCACGGGTCATGCACCCAGACATCTGTCACGGTGCCATCCGCGAGGTGATGATATCCGAAGATGTTTACTATGTGGCCACCACCGCCTGCCCACGCAATATTCACGAGAATCGGCCGGTTGCCGGTTACTTCTTGCGTGATTTCTTGCTTCGATAGCACTCCGAGCCTCGGGCCGTCGGCCTTATGCCCGACTTTTTGCAGCGGCCCTTCATCCGGCCACCAACCCGTGTTGCAGTTCCAGGGCCCCCCATTGGGTCCGCAGCAATCGAACTTCGGCTGGCCAGGGTTCTGCGTGAACCACCCACTGTACTCGTCGTTGAGCACCGCGGTGGCCAGACTGCACTGAGTCCAATCGGTCATCTTGTTGTAGTGATGGGCGACGCTGACGGTAGTCGCATTCCAGCACCAATTGTTTTTCTGCTGCAATTGGCCCACATAGCCAGCAAGTGCCTGGAATTGGGTCATCCGACGTCCTTTCGCTATGTCGGTCGGCACCGACGACGCACCCCAGGTGGCGGAACTCGAAGTATGCCACATGGAGGGCCGAGGCAATCCAAAATCATCACTCGATGACCGGAGGGTGGGCGCTTTGTTGCGGTTCGCTAGATATGCACATGGCACTTGTGAACATCATTGTTCAATTGTTGTCGCCCAGGCGAACAATGAACCTTTCAGCGTGACGGTTCGTGTCGCTGACTGATCAGGTGGCGCGGTCGTGTTCGAAGTGCAGGAGTGCGAGGCGGCACTACGCCGGCAGGTCCGAGGCCGGCGGCGGTTGTCCTGGCCGGACCGGATGGTCCTGTCCGCCCTGGCCCGCCTGCTGCCGCGTCGGATGCGGGAACACCCGATCGTCACACCGGCGACATTGCTGACCTGGCACGGCCCGCCGGCTGGTGCGACGCCGCTGGACCTACCCGAACCGACATGTTGATCTACAACGAGCGACAAGCGTTGACCGTAGTCGGCGAGTACGTCGACCACTTCAACAACCGCCGGCCACACCGATGACGGCAGCAGCGGTCACCCAACCATGTCCCCGGCCGTCGTCATCCCCATGGACAAGTCCGTACGGCGCCGACGGCGATTCAGCGCAGTGATCCACGAGTGCCGCCGGGCGGCGTGACACGATCTTCGAAACATCAGGTCAACGCCATAGAACGAGTTTTGGCACGGCACAGGGCATCGTCACCGTCACGACCCCTGCTGTGATCGGCGGTCCGACGGGTCGCACTGCACGTCCACCTCCGTCACGTGGGCGCTGGCTGGGCGGCGGACAGCCCGGTCGAAGGCGAGGCGGGTGAGCCAGCCGAGACCTGCGGTGAACAGCGGTGGACAGAAGATCGGCCCGAACGTGTAGCCGACGAGCAAGGCCACGGGAATCCACGGCCACCTCAGTGGCCGCCACGGATTGCTCGGCACGGCGAGGGAGAGGGCGGCGGCGGCCGTGGTGGGCAGGCCGTGCTTGACGCTTTCGAAGATGGCAAACGCGGTCAGCAACACCGCGCACATACCCCAGCCAATCCGGGCAGTGATCACCAAACCGAGCGTAGCTGACCGTGCTGGCGCCGAGCCGGCGGAAGCTGCTCGCCCTTTTCCGCACCGCAGCCGACGTCCACACCCCGAACATGTCCGGTCGCTGGATTCCGAGCGTCTGCTCGCGGGGTGTGTAGCGATGAACCCTGGCCGGGCGCCCTCGGTCAGAACTCACGACCTTGTTCGGGAAGGTCACGTGCGACGCGGGGAGCCTCGACTCCGACCGGAGCAGGAAGGCGCACCAAACGTTGACGGGCAATGACCGCGATCCGCCGAACGGTGGGGGCGGCTGGACACGGTCCGCGGCTGCTGGCTATCTTTGGCGGCGGAGGCGTGATGATCGCCTACCCCGGACGAGATGTGCGCCGTACCCGGTCAGCAAGACGACGCTCAACGGGAGCAGCATGACCGTCGCACATGTCGTCGACTTCACCCGCCCGGCCAGGCCCGGCAAGCTGGACGTGGCGTGGATCCACGGATCGCCGTCGGCTAAGCACAACACCGACCCCGACATTCAGGTGCACGCCTACGACGAGCACACCTTCATCCTGCGGCAGAACATGGCTGTCGACTACGAGGCGCCGTTTCTGTTCCTGTTGTTCGGCAACGAACGTGCCGTGCTGCTGGACACCGGCGCTACCGCCAGCCCGGAGTGCTTCCCGCTCCGGCGCACTGTCGACGAGCTGATGCGACGGTGGCTGACCGCGCACCCGCGGACGGGCTATGGGCTGTTGGTGCTGCACACCCACGCCCACGGCGACCATGTCGCAGGTGACGGGCAGTTCGCCGGCCGGCCCGACACCGTGGTGGTTGGCGCGGACCGGGCCGTCGCGTGGGGTTACCTCGGCCTCGACGCCGCCGATCTGGGCCGCGTGGCGTCGGTCGACCTCGGCGGGCGCGTGCTGCAGTGCCTGGCCACGCCCGGGCACCACGACTCGGCCGTCACGTTCTATGACCCGTACACCGGCCTGCTGTTCACCGGCGACACCGTCTACCGGGGGCGGCTCTACGTGCAGGACTGGCCGGCGTTTCGCGACACCATCGAGCGGCTCGTCCGGTTCGCCGAGTCGCGTCCGGTCAGCCACGTTCTCGGCTGCCACATCGAGATGACCACCGAGCCGGGCGTCGACTATCCAATCCGCACCGTCTACCAGCCGGATGAGCCGCCGCTGCAGCTGAGCCCGATGCAGCTACACGACGTCCGGGCCGCGGTCGAGCAGGTCGGCGGCCGCACAGGCCGGCACGTGTTCGCCGACTTCGTCATCTGCCATGGACAGCAGTGAGCGCACCGGCTTGGGAGCCGCACCCGTTTGCCGGAGACCGCCGTACTGGCCGTGGGCTCGGCCTCCGTCGACGCTGACGACCCGGTGGGGCAACGCGGCACCCCCTTCGCTGTCCTGCTGGGTGGCGACCTGGCCGACCGGGACGCCGTGCTCGGTGCCTGCGCGTACGGCTTCATGGGTGCCGTTCGGGTCCTGACGATGTCGGCAGCGGGCGCCGGCCCGCGCCGATTCGACGTGGTCAGCTCGACCGGCTCCGCGAGCGGCTTGACCAGCTCGACTACGACCGGCTGCTGGCGCTGCAGGCAGAGGGGGCGTCCGGACTCACTGCGGTCCCTGTCCGGGGTCAACCCGTCGTGGTCACGCTCGTTGCAGGTTCGCCGGGCCTTGCCACTACTGGCGGGGGCTGGCAGTCGCGCCGTCCGCCCGTAGTAGCGATCAGCGGCAGGGGTGGGGGTGGAGGCGGATTCGCTAGGCCCGGAGGTGAAGCGCGACGGTCGACCGTCCTGGAACTGTTCTTCGACGGCGGGCACACGCCACCCTTTCCGCCACGGGTCGTCTGCTTCACGGGGTGTGAGGGGTCGGCGGGGAGGGCTGGGCCGGTGGCCGATGCCGGACGCGCAGCGCGTCGGCCAACGCGATGCAGGTCAGCGCGACGACCACCGAGGCGGCGGCCACCAGCGGCGGCGCGAGGAGCAGCGGTGCCAGGAGAGCTGCCAGCACCAGCACCCCGATCAGCCGGGTCGGAGAAACACCGGCGTACACGGTGTACTCGAAGCGTGCCCGGCCGGCGAGGAACAGTGCCGGGCCGCCGAGGATGACCAGGAGCCACGCAAGTGGCGTGTGCCCGGTCGGTTGGCCGATGAAGGCCTGGTAGCCGACCGAGGTGACGACGACTCCGGCCACCATCACCAGGTGGGCGTTCGCCGCCGCTCGGCCGAGCCGGTTCGGTTGGTTCGACGATTTGAGGGTGTCGGCCAGCGTGAGTGCCGCCTGGTAGAAGTAGATGCGCCAGAGCAGCGCCGAGGTGGCGAAGGCGACTATCAGGGCGACGGTCCGGTGGATCGTCGATTTTTCGGCGATGAAGGTGGCGCCGAGGATCAGGACCGTTTCGCCGAGTGAGATGTTGAAGAACTGTCGGTACCGCTCGGCTAGATGGTCCGGGGCGAACGCCCACTGCGACTCCAGCATCCGGCCCAGTTTCGGGGTCGGCCAGAGCAGGATCCCGCCCAGGTAGTCGATGGCGATCGCCAGCGCCCACAGCGCCAGGCGGACCGGGCTCGGCGCGAACGCGCCGAGGATCCAGGGCACGGAGGAGAGGCCGAACCAGCAGAGCACCAGGTAGGGAACGTGCTGCAGCTCGTGGCCGAGCAGCAGGTATCGCAGGGTGAGCGAGCGGCCGAGGTGGATGAGCAAATAGCTGCCCGCGAACAGCAGGCCCCGCGCCTCGAACGCGCCGGGCACCGCGATCGTCAGCACGACGCTGCCGAGCATGCTCGCGATGACGAGGAGCTGGATCTGGACCCGCTCTGGATTGAAGAAGTTGGTTGACCACGCGGTGAAGGTCCAGACCCAAAAGATCGCGAGCAGCAGCACCAGCGTCTGCGCGGCATTGACCAGGTCGAGGCTGTCGCTGAGGCGCCGCGAGATCCGGGTGAACGCGAAGATGAACGCCAGGTCGAAGAAGAGTTCCAGGTAGGTTGCCTGCTGCGGATACTCGGGAGCCCGGAGATAGCGCTCGAAGTTGTGCCGCATCGGTATGGTCACCTACCGCCGGTTGACCCGCAGCCGAGGCCGCCCGCCGCGCCGATGCCGGCCCATCCGGTTAGCGGGTACCGGCGGTGACCGTCAACGGTGATCGCCTCCAAGACAGACCGTACCGCCGCGTGGTCGCAGCAGATAATGGCCAGCACCCCGACCCCTCGTCCGGACCGACTTGCCAGCTACGTACCCAACGAGCCAAGCCGCAGGGTGGACGTGCGGCCTCGCCAGTGGCTGTTGGAGCTGTCCTCCAATTCGAGTCGTGGCGGCAGGCGGCTCTCGCCTGGCCGTATCTCGTCGGGTGTCCACACGAACACCGGGGCGCGATGCGCGGACTCCGCACCGACCACAACGCCCAGACAATCACCGGCCACGCCTTCGTTTAGAACCTACGACGCGGACACTACGAACTCGCCAATTACATCCACCCGTGCACCGACTGGCCGCCGCCTTCACCGAACTCGCCCGAGCGATCTGACGGATGCACCCCGCCAATTGCGGCGCTGCCGAATCTTGCGTGGAGAGCCCCGTGTCCCTGCGGTCCCGGCCACGATCGGTCTGCAACGTCTAGGATGGCCTCGATGACCACTCCCGAAACGCGACCCGACGCCGTCCCAACCGACAGAGTCCGGGTCGAAGAGGCCCTGCGGCTGCTCTCCAACGTGCCGGTCGGACTCGATGTCGCCGTCAAGCGGCTCGGCCGTGGCAGCGGTGTCTACGCCTGGTGGGCTGATCCTTCGATCTTTCCCGACCTCCCCGGGCCGCCAAGTGAAAGCGTCCCGTCGCTACAGCTGCTGTATCTCGGCCGGGCAACCAGCCTGCGGGGCCGGATCCTGCGCAACCATCTGAGGCGTTCGGGCAGCTCGACTCTGCGCCGTACGTTGGCCGGGCTTCTTGTGTCCGAGGGATACCGAACGACCTGGACCGATCGGGTTGTCCTGGTTCCTGAGGATGAGGCGCGGCTGACCGCGTGGATGTACGCGAACCTGCGCTTGACCTGGGCGGAGGACGCGGAGCCGGCGACCATCGAGGCCGAACTTGTCCGGCGTTTGCACCCGCCGCTCAACGTACACGGCGTCGGCCCCGAGCACATCCAGGCGGCCGTGGTATCCGCCAAGAACTCATACAACGCCAGCAGCCGCCCGGTCGAACCCTCGCGAACGCCGTAAACGATTGCCCGGCACGCGCACGGGCACCGATGCGCGCTCATACCGCCCAGCGCGGGCGTGCTGCCATGCCCTGCACCGGAGCAAGCCCTGCCGCGACCGTCGTGTAGCCGGCACGCCGTGGCCCGGACGATGATTTGTTCAACAGCATTGTCCACCGCCCATGTGCCCCACTACTCCAACAGGCATCAACCGCCCAGCTTCGTTGGGACTGAAGCTACGTTCAGTGGGCCCGGAGGACAGTCCACTACGACCGCGCATTCGCGTTGCCGGCCAGCCCGGGGTGCATTCCTGGAGCCGGGCAATGGCCTTCTCGTAGAAGAAAGGTACGAACAGGCGCATGATCAGCGCTTGTAGGCGTCGCTTGACGGGTCCGGCCTTCTTGGTGTCACGGTTGTCCTCGGCCGCGTCGAGCAGTTTGATGATCCGCGGGCGGCGTTCGGCGTCGTATGCCTTCCACGCGGCGGCGATTGTCGGCTCCGCCCACAGCGCCGCGGCCAGGACGAGGGCGTCCTCGATCGCCATCGAGGTGCCCTGCCCGGCACCGACCGGGTGGGCGGCGTCGCCGATGAGGGCGATGCGGTCGCGGTGCCAGGTAGCTACCGGGTCGACGGCGTGAAAGACCACGGCGGGGTGTAGCCGGGTCGTTGCCGTGATGACCGCTGACGGCACCGTCTCCGTCTGGCAGAACTCGGCGGTGCGGCGCAACCACTGCGCCTTGCTCACGCCAGCGCGATCCGGCTGGACCGGCTCGGCGATCTGCGCCTGCCACCACACCTCGCCATCGCCGGCGGCCAGATGGATGAAGGCGCCGTCGCGGGCGAAGGTCATGTTGGATCCGGACGTTCGCTGCCATTCGCCATGCTGTTCGGCGAGACCCGGCGACCGGTTCCGTAGGGTGAGGTTGTGACCTCGCAGTACCGGGAGGACGTGGTCTCTGGGCCGGCGGCCTCAATAGTGGCGTGCATGTGGGAGCAGCGCGTCAGCCATCGGCATGCCCAACTGGTAGTGCCCGACGGCTGCCTCGACCTGATCTGGCTCGGCAACGGGAAGTTGGTGGTCGCGGGTGCTGATACGGGCCCGCGGCTGGTCGACCTGCCGGCGAACGCAGAGGTGGCGGGTGTCCGGCTCCGTCCCGGAGCTGCGGGTGCGGTGCTGGGCTGGCACGCTGCGGAGCTGCGCGACCGCCAGATCGATGCCGCCGACCTGTGGGGCCAAAAGGCATTGCGGCTCGCCGAGACGCTCGCCGTGGTACCCGCCGATTGTCAAGGTCGTCACCTGCTCAAGGCGGTGTCCTCTCGCGGCGCTACACCCGATCCGCTGGTCCAGGCAGCGACATTGCGGCTGGCTCGTCCGCGCGCTCGGGTCGCGGCGGTGGCAGCAGAGCTGGGCGTTAGCGAACGACAGCTGCATCGGCGGGCGGTGGCGGCGGTGGGGTACGGACCCAAGATGCTGGCGCGTGTCGGCCGTCTGCGCCGGTTCACGCACCTGCACGCCCCTGACCTGGCGGGCAGGGCGTTCTTGGCGGGCTACGCCAGCCAGGCACACATGAACGACGAGGTGCGGCGGCTCACCGGCATGACGCCCGTCCGATTTCTGGAAGCACTCGGCGGCGCCTCCGCCTAGCGTGGGCACCGTGCCCGTCGACATCGCTGCTGCCGAGCGGTTCATCCACAACACGGCTCGCCTTCTGGACAGGCACCGACTCGCGGTGCTACTCCACAACGCCCCGGTGGAACCGGTCCTCACGGCATTGCGCGCCTATCAGAACCCCGACCACGGCTTCGGTCATGCCCTGGAACCCGACGTCCGGGACCCCGCGAGCCAGCCGACTGCCACGCTGCACGCACTCGAGGTGCTCGCTGAAGTCGGCGCGCTGGGCGACCCCATGATCACCCAAGCTGCGAGCTGGGCGACCCGGAATGCCCGTTCCGACGGGTCCTTGCCCTTCGTCCTGCCCAGTGCGGCCAACCATCCGCACGCACCGTGGATGACGCCCGACCCGGACGGTTCGTTCATCACGTTCGGGGTCGTATCCGTCCTGACCCGGGCCGGCGTCCAGACCCCCTGGCTCGATGCCGCGAGATCCTGGTGCTGGTCTCGACTCGATGGCCCTGACGAGCTCGACGCCTACTGGGTCAAGTTCGCCCTTGACTTCCTCGACCACGAATCGGACGAGGACCGCGCCTGCGCGGCGATCGAGTCGCTCCGACCCAAGATCGGGCCCGACGGCACCATTCCCGTCCCTGGTGGCACCGAGGACGAGCGCCTCACCGCCCTCGTGCTCTCACCACGCCCGAGTGTGCGCAGCCGAACCCTGTTCACCGAGGAACATATCCAGGCAGAGCTGGACAAGCTCGAGGAGGAACAGCTCGAGGACGGCGGCTGGATGTTCGACTGGCTCGACTGGTCCCCGGGGCAGCGCGTGGAGTGGCGCGGCTGCGTGACACTGCGCGCCCTCGCCACCCTCGCGGCACACGGGCGCGCTGGACGATCACGTCTGCGCTCGTCGACCTGACCACTGGCTTCACGGCTCAAGAAGTACGCGTGGTCGGTGACCTGGCGCAGTGCTGACGTAGCTCGCGGTACTTCGTCCTCAGCTCGTCGCTGCTGGCACTCAGCGTGCCCGGCGATCTCTCTCTGGGTCTTCGTGGCAAGCCGTTGAAAGTGATCGCGTAGATCCGTGTGCTTCTGGACGCCATCGCGGTCGCGGATGAGGAAACCGGAACTGGTCGGTGTGCTCGCCGAGGTCCGTGGTGAGGTTGCGGGCCTGCTGGGTCGTTCATCGGCCGGTGGGTGCGCGGTGATGCCAAGTAGGTGGAGCGCTGGCGGGCGGCGGGCCGACACGTCGGCGGGTCAGGGTTCGTCGGATCGTGCCGGCCCCGATGCGGTGGCCAAGCCGCTGTAGCTGGCCCTGAACCCTTCGGTCACAGGGGACCTGAAGGCGCTTACGCGTACGTGCGGAAGTCGACTCCAGTGGCCGATGACCAGAATGCTACTCTGGTCATCGGTCACGAGGGGGTGCCATGACGGAGTCACAGCCGACCAGCCACATCGACCGCGCGGGCCGGATCCTCGATGCGGCGAAGGAGTTGCTGCTGCGCTGGGGATACCGGCGGACGACCATGGACGAGATCGCCCGGCGCGCTGGCGTCGGGAAGGGGACCGTGTACCTGCACTGGCGCAGCCGTGAACAGTTGTTCTTCGCGGTCGGCGCGCGGGAGGCCGTGGCGATGCTCGACGCGGTGGTGGCTGCCATGCGCGACGATCCGCAGCAGGTCGCCCTGCACCGGTACATGCGCCACTTCTTCCTGGAAGCGATGGCACGGCCGGTGCTGCGCGCGATCTTCACCCGGGACGCCGACGTCATGGGCCAGTTTCTGGCCAGCCCAGCCCGTCGACCGCTGCAGAGCGGCAAGCTGCTTGCCTCCCGCGAATACCTCGGCGTACTCGCCGACAACGGCCTGCTGCGGGTCGGACTGCGCCCCGAGGATCTGGACTACACCCTGCCCGCGGTCATGTTCGGCTTCTTCGGCATCGACCCGTTCCTTCCCTCAGAAGTGGAACTGACCCTTCAGGCGAAGGCCGATCGACTCTCCGACACCCTGCGCCACGCGTTCGAGCCGGCGAAGCCGCCACCGTCGACGCGGTTCACCGCCGCCGCGCCCCAGGTCATCGCCATCTTCGACAGGCACGCCGACGACTACCGCCGCGCCGCCTACGGCGCACCCATCGACGAAAGGTGACCAGCGTGGGCAACGACCTGGGCGGCCTGCATCATGTAGGCCTGGTTGTGGAAGATATGACCGCGGCCATCAGCACCTATCGACGGCTGGGTTTCGCCCTGCCACCGCCGGCCTATCCGACGCTGTCCACCGCCCCAGGAGCGCCCGCCCGCCCGGTCGGCGCGGCGAACACCCACATCTACCTGCGCCGCAATTTCGTCGAGCTCGTGACCGTCATCAGGGATGGCCAGCCGATCCCGGACGAAGCCCACGTGGTTCCCCTCAAGGTTCCGGCCGACAAACTGCCTGCGCTGCTGGCCGCCGTGCGCGGCGCCGCCGCGAACCTCACCGCCTGCCTGGACCGGTTCCAAGGCATGCACATCCTTATCTTCGATTCGTCGGACATCGATTGCGCCGCTGCCCGGCTGGACACCGCTGGCGTTGGCCACGGTGGCGTGCACGCGGTGCAGCGCCCGATCGAAACCGCCGACGGTACCCAAATGGTTCCCGCCCGCTACCTGGAGATCAACAGCGACGACCCGACCGCGCCCCGCGGCCTGTTGCCCGAGGGCAGGGTTGGCGTCGCCGAGAACACGCCCGTCGCCGGACAGCAGCGGCCGGAGCACGCCAACAGCGCGATTGATCTAGTCGGATGCATGCTGTGCGTCCCCGACGAGGCATTGCCCGACGTCGAGCACCGCTACGCGACGTACCTCGGTGGCGCCACCGAGGTACGTCACAGCTCCACGCGGACCTTCGAACTCGACGACACCACCGTCACTCTCGTCGCCGCCTCCGCCCTGCCCAACGTCCTGCCCGGCGAGTGTCCGCCAGCCCTGCCCGCCTTCGTCGGATACACAATTTCGGTGCACGACATCGTCCAGACAGAGCACCACCTGCGGGCCGCGGCGGTGACATGTACCAAGGGGCACGCGGGTGAGATCGTCGTACCCGCCAGCGAAGCTCTCGGCGTCGCTGTGATCTTTCAGCCCAGCGCCGACTGATTTCTTGGCTGCGGGGGAGTGGAAGACCACCTTGTCGGCCCGGCCGCCGCGGGCCGTGCCCGTCGGGTGCAGGGCGTCGATGACCAGGCTTGTGCGCATGTGGGTGGTGGCCGACCAGGCGGCGGTGGCGATGTCGATGACCGTGGCCAGATGCAGCCAGGCCGCCCCGACGCGCAGGTAGGTGGTGTCGCCGCACCACCGCTGGTTCGGCGCGGTGGCGGTGAAATCCCGTCCGATCGGGTCCGGCGTCGGCGGGGTGGCCGGGTCCGCGATGGTGGTGCGTCTGCGCCGGCGCGGGTGCCGGCCCATGATGTCGGCGCAGGATCGCCGGTCTGCCCGCCGGTCCTTGGTGAGTCCAGTAGTCATCGCCGTCATTCATCCTCGGACTGGCGAGTGCGCAGCGCCCTGACCTTGTGACGGTTGCCGCAGTGCTCCATGGAGCACCACCGGCGGCGACCGGGGCGTGAGGTGTCGACGTAGATGAGATGGCAGTCCTCGGCAGCGCACGTGCGGATGCGGTCCGTGAACGGGCCAGTCAGCAACTCGACGGCGTCCCGTGCGACGGTGGCCAGCAGGTGCGTGCCACTCAGGGGCCCGGTCCACTGCCGCTTCCCGGACGGCGCGATGGCGGGTGCCAGAGCCGGACGGGCGGCTGCCTCGTTGATGGTCTGTCGATCAGCGGGCGGGTGTGGCTCGCCGCGCGTGTGGGCGAGGACCACCCGAAACAGCGCGTCGCGGAGCCTTCGCGCGTCCACCACCTCGGCCCGGGAGATCTCCAGCGCGGGCGTCGGCGTCAGCCGCGACCGGCTTGTCCAGGCGGCTAGGTCGGCGGGTTCGTGCAGGACCTCGTACCGGCGGTATGGGCCGGGACCGCCGGTGGTCAGCAGCTCTAGGCACAGCGCGCCGGGATCGAACCGGTATGCGACGCCGGTATGGGAGCGCAGCGTCATCCCCTTGGTTGCGGAAGAAGCCATGTAACCACTATATCTGGTTACATGGCATTGAGTTGGAAGTTGGTTGTCGACAGCACGAACGCACCCGCCCTCGCGGACTTCTGGGCTGCGGCCCTGGACTACGAGGTGGAAGACCCCAGTGCGCTCGTCGAGCAGTTGCTGGCCGCCGGCCACATCGGCGACGAGGCAGTCATCGAGCATCGGGGCCGCAAGACCTTCCGCGGCTACGCCGCAATCCGGCATCCCGAGGACCCGTTCGACGAGACCAGCGGTGTCGGCCGAGGCCGGCGGCTGCTCTTCCAGGACGTGCCTGAGGGGAAACGCGTGGAACCAAGAACCGATGTCGGCCCGCCACAGCCAGCGTGCGCGATGCCGTCGGCGGGCAGGCGATTCGCTACCGCGCGAGCAGGGAGCGCAGCACTTTGATGATCTCGTCAGGTGCTTCCTCGGCCATGAAGTGCCCGGCTGACGTGGTGCGGTGTTCCAGGTCGGTGGCCCAGGTGCGCCACAGCGCGGCGGCGTCGAAGCCGAGTGCGGCTCCCCAGTCCTGCTGGACGACGGTGACGGGCATGGGCAGCCGGTTTTCGGCTACGCGGTCGGCTTGGTCGTGTTCGATGTCGATGCCGGCCGAGGCGCGGTAGTCGGCGACGATGGAGGGGACCGCCTCGCGGGAGGCTTTCAGGTACTCCGCCCGCAGGTCTGCGGGAATGGCCTGCGGGTCCTTGGCCCATCCGTCGAGGAAGTAGCCGAAGAAGGCGTCCGGGCTGGCGCTGATCATTTGTTCGGGCAGGCCGGGCGGCTGGGCCATCAGGTACAGGTGGAAGGCGACCGCGGCGGTGGACCCGTGCAGGATGTCCCACATGTCGAGGGTCGGCAGGACGTCTAGGGTGGCGAGGTGGGTGATCGTAGCGGGGTGGTCTAGGCCGGCGCGGATGGCGACGAGGGCACCGCGGTCGTGTCCGGCCAGGGCGAAGCGCTCGTGGCCGAGCTTGCTGGCGAGGGTGACGATGTCAGCGGCCATGGTCCGCTTGGAGTACGTGTCGGCGTCGCGTGCATCGGGCTTGTCGCTGGCGCCGTAGCCACGCAGGTCGGGACAGATCACGGTGTGGTCGGCGGCCAGGTCGACGGCGACGTGTCGCCACATGACGTGGGTCTGCGGGAAGCCGTGCAACAGCACGATCGGGCTGCCGGTACCACCCACCGCCACGTTCAGTGTCACGTCGTCGTCGACCGCGACGCGCTGGTAGTCGAACCCGGGAACGGCAGAAGTCATGATCGTCCTTTCGTGTCGGTCGGAGAATTCCAGCGTGCCGGTCGCGGATGAGCAACCGATGAGCGCGATACCTTGAGTTGAGGCGCGGAAGGACGGTTCGGTCGGTGCAGGTCAGGTTCGGTGTTCTCGGTCCGGTCGTGGCCTGGGACGGCGTCGGCGCGCCGATCGATCTGAAGGGGCCGAAACACCGCGCGGTGCTGGCGCGACTGATCGTCGCGCGCGGCCAGGTTGTACCGGTCAGCCGCCTCGTCGATGATCTATGGCAGGAGCCTTCACCGGGCGCGGTGAGCGCCGTCCGCACGTTCGTGGCGGCGTTGCGACGCGCCCTGGAGCCGCAGCGTCCACCGCGTGAGCCGGCTCGGTTGCTGGTCACCGAGGGCCCGGGCTACGCGCTTCGGTCGGCGCCGGACGCCGTGGACGCCTGGCGGTTCGAGGACGGGATCGCCGCCGCGTCCACGGCGCCGCCGCATGAGGCTCTCGACCGGCTCGATCGTGCCCTGAGCTGGTGGCGGGGGCCAGCGTTCGCCGGCTTCGACGACGAGCCGTGGGCGCGCGCCGAGCGCTCCCGCCTCGAACAGCTACGGCTGAACGCGATCGAGCAGCGGGCCGAGGTGCGACTGACTGTCGGGCGCGCCGCCGACGTCGTACCGGATCTCGACGCCCACGTGGCCGAGCATCCGTGGCGGGAGGAGGCGTGGCGGCTGCTGGCTCTTGCCCTGTACCGCGCGGGACGCCAGGGTGAGGCGCTTGCGCTCCTGCGCCGAGCCCGCCACCTGCTCCTAGAACAGCTCGGCATCGATCCGAGCCCGCGGCTGCGTCGCCTGGAGACCGACATCCTCCGCCAGGCCGATCGGGTCAGCTACGGTCCCGGTTCATCCGGACCGGAACGGGTCTGGGCGCAGACCACGGCGGCATACGACCGTACCGTGGCGTCCGGTTCCGCGGCTCGGCTGGAGTCTACGGTCGGCCTGCTGCGAAGCCTCGCCGTGACGGGCGCGGGCGGACTCGAGGCGGCGCGGGGGCAGCGGATCGCGGCCATCGTCGCAGCCGAGCAGTTGGGCGATCCTGAGCTCACCGCCCGGGTAATCGGCGGGTACGACGTACCGGCGATCTGGACGCGCTCGGATGATCCAGCGCAGGCGGCGCAGATCGTGGCGGCGGCCGAGCGGGCCCTGGCCGCCCTACGCCCCGGCTCGTCCGAGGCCACCCGAGCCCGGCTGCTGGCCACGATCGCGGTGGAGTCACGCGGCACGCGCGCGGCACGCGGGCCCGAGGCGGCTCACGAAGCGGAGCGAATCGCGCGCCGCCTGGGCGACCCGACCCTACTGGCCTTCGCCCTCAACAGCGTGTTCATGCAAACCTTCCACCGCGCGGGCCTGGCTCCCGAGCGTGACGCGATCGGCGCCGAACTGGTCGCACTCTCCGCCCGGCACGGCCTGGTGACCTTCGAGATCCTCGGTCATCTCGTCCGACTACAGGCCCGCAGCGCGCTCGCCGACTTCGCCACCGGTGACCAACACGCCGCCGCAGCGGACCGGCTCGCCGAGCGGCACGACCACCCGCTGGTCGGCGTGTTCACCCGGTGGTACCGCGCACTGCGGCTGGCCGCGACCTGGTCGTCGCCACAGACCGCGGAAGCCGCCTACTGCGACGCCGCGGCGCAGCTCGCCAACGCCGGCATGCCCGGCGTCGAACGGGGCCTCCTACCGCTGGCGTTGCTGTGCCTGCGCGTATGGCACGGCGACCCGGTCCGCTTCGACGACACCGACTGGGGCCCCTACACGCCCTGGGTGCGCCCGCTCGTCCTGCTCGCCCGGGACCGGCCGGCCGATGCCGCCGCAGCGCTGCGTCAGACCCCGGATCCGCCGCGCGACTTGCTGTTCGAGACCCTGTGGTGCCTCACCGCCCAGGCTGCAATCGCCCTGAACGACCGGACGGCGATGAAACGCGCCCGGACCGAACTCACTCCGGCCGCCAACGAGCTGGCCGGGGCCGGCAGCGGCATGCTCACCATCGGCCCCGTCGCACATCACCTCGACCAGCTCGTCGCGGCCCTCAGCCGCACCCGCTGAGCCGAAAGCTACGGCCATACGATCCAGGTCGTCCCAGGACCACCAGGCCACCGCGATCACGGTCCTCCCGCATCGCGTTCGGTCTGCCGCCGACGACCGTATTTGCCTTGATCACCTGTCCGGATCTAGCCGCCGGTAATGCGCACTGGACACAACTGGCCATCCGCCCGCGAGGCCTTGGGCTGCCGCCGAACGAGCCGGCATTGCTCTACTGGGCGCGGGCCAATGACGATCGGTTCTTGCTTCACTCATGTTGCCCCCAGCGCCTGCGGCAAGAATATCCGCTTTGTTCGTTGTTGTCGCCGAGGGGAAACGTGATGAACCAAGAACCGATAACGGGTCACCCGTGTCCGCTGGTGCACGGTCGGTCGCGGTGGGCATGGCCGGTCACAATGCCTGACCACCAGCCTGGCGGATGGACGCCGCCCCGAAGTTAGTCGCGGTCGACGCGCTGAGGCAGTCGCGTCACGGCATCTCGGACGTGGGAGGATGCCAGGGTGGATCTCGAGGAGGAGTTGCGGCTTGCGGTCTACAGCTCGTTCGCCGGTACCAGCCGCCCCCCACGCGCCGACGACCTCGCCGAACAGTTAGCGTTGGATATCGCGACGGTCCAGGTGGGGTTGGGCGAACTCGCCCGCGCCCGCCACCTCGTTCTCGACGAGTCCGGCCAGATCGTCATGGCACATCCGTTCTCCGCAGTGCCACTCGGCTTCGCGGTCATGGGCCGGCAGACGCTGTGGTGGGGCGGCTGTGCCTGGGACTCCTTCGCGCTGCCGCACCTGCTCCGGGACGAGGGCGAGGTTCTCGTGTCCACCAGATGCCCCGCCTGTTCCCGCCCGCACGCCTGGAACGTCGGCACCGATCAGCCACCGCACGGCGACCAGATCGCCCATTTCCTCGTGCCCGCCGCGCACATGTGGGACGACGTCGTCCACACCTGCCGTCACCAGCGTCTGTTCTGCTCCGAAGACTGTGTTGACGCATGGTGCCGGCAGACCCGATCCACGCGCGGCTACGTCATGGATCTACACACTCTGTGGCGGTTCGCCTCCCACTGGTACGACGGACGCCTAGAGCCGGGCTACGCCAGGCGAGAGCCGGCTGCGGCCAAGGATTATCTGCAAAGCGTGGGACTGTCGGGTCCGTTCTGGGGCCTGTGAAAGCGACCCGTCGGCGTGCCGCCGGCTCCTCAGCTGCCGCCGATAATGCGCGCCAGGCACGTGCGCTTCACTGCCGACCGCCGGCCTGCCATCGAACGAGCTGGCTCGGCGCTCCGCCGGGGACGCAGCTCTGAGAGGAGCGGTTCTTGGTTCACCGGGTGTGCCCTTGATGACATGCATCAAGATGTCCGATTCTTCCCATATGAACCTGAGGGGAACGCGACAAGCCAAGAACCGATGTCGGGTTCCCGGTGGTGGCCGGCCCTACGTCGATCGAGTGATGTTGTGGCTGGGTTCGGGCTCGGTGCTCGCGGCGTGTTCTGCGGCTATTTACCAGCGCTTCTCCAGGTACACCGGAACTCCGAACCCGTCGCGGCGCCCAAGTAGGCCGCTGATCGCTTCGCGGTCGGACTTCGAGCTGTAGGTCACGCTGATCAGTGCTCGGTCCTGTCCGGCGGGGCACGGCTTGCCCACCACTACCGCGATGCCGTCACCCAGCGCCTTGATCTCGTCGGCCAGGTCCTGGTTCCTGGCAAGGCCCGCGGTGGCCTCGGCTTCGGTCGGCAGTTGGTCACACGACGGGTGTGCGTCGCCTGACTGGGGGAACAGTCCGTACAACGGGGATGCGGCGGCGACGCCCGCCGCGAGAAGTGCGGCGGCAGAGACACCGACGGTGGCCTTGTAGATCAACTTCATGGGTGGCGTTCCTGGGCTGGCGTGATCGTTGATTGGGCGCGTCATGCGGCTGAGAATCCGATCTGGTGTCGCGAGTCGCACGCGTTGATCATCTCGGCGTCGTGAGTGGACACGATGACCGTGCGGCCATTTGCAGCGAACTCCGCGAACAGGTCGATGACCTTTCGCCGGTTGGCGGCATCGAGCGATGCGGTGGGCTCATCGACGAAGACGATCCTGGCTTGCTTGTAGATGGCCCGAGCCAGAGCGAGTCGCTGCTTCTCGCCGCCGCTGAGATGGCTCGCGCTCTCGTCCCGACAGGCCGGTCGGCTGGAGCGCCTGCTCCAAGCGCCTCTGGTCGCCCGTGGCGCGCCGGGCCAGCACACTTCCTCGCATGGTGACGTTGAAGGCGACCGATTCGGCGTCCATGATGCCGTAGTCCTGGAGGACGAAGGCCGCCGGTTGGAGGCGATGGGGGCAAGTGTCGCGTCCGGTTCGAGGTTGCGGGTAAGCAAGGCGGTGACGGGTGACTCCCGAGGCAGACCCGGACGATGGCGCTGCCCAACGCGGCCTGCGGATCGATTCGAGCCGGTCAGCCGACCTGGTCCCAGGAAATGGCCTCGATGCGCTCGATGTTCTTCTCACCCCACTCCCCAAGCGACGCCATCGCAGTGTTGAGCGACTGACCGAACTCGGTGAGTGAGTACTCCACCTTCGGCGGGACCTGGTGATAGACCTCGCGATGTAGGAGCCCGGTGGTCTCCATCTCCCGAAGCTGCAGGATCAGCACCCGCTCGCTGACGCCAGGGACCGCGCGCCGCAGCTGCCCGAAGCGCAGGGAGCCATCCTGAAGCGCGAACAGGATCAGCCCCTTCCATTTGCCTCCCATGACGGCGATGGCAGCGTCGAGCCCGCAGGTGAAGGTCCGCTCCTTCGTCTTCTTCATCGACCAATACTTACATTTTTGTTAGTACCAGGCAAAATTGTCGGTACTTGAAAGAATGTCTGTACGCGTTCCAGGATGGATCAGCAGCCGCACAAGACCACCAACGGCATCGAAGGCGGCGCGCTCACTTTCCGTTCACTCTGCGACTGGAGTACGTACGTGACTGACAATCACCCGACCACGGTGACCATCATCGGACTCGGCTCGATGGGCGCGGCCCTGGCCGAGGCGTTCGTCAAGGCCGGGCACCCGACCACCGTCTGGAACAGGACCGCCGCCAAAGCCGCACCCCTGATCGCCATGGGAGCCGAGCATGCGGAAGCCATCGAGGACGCGCTAGCGGCAAGCCCTCTGATCATCACCTGTCTGACCACTTTCGAGGACACTCGGCTGGCTCTGGAGCCAGCCGTCACGTCGCTGCCCGGGCGGATCCTTGTCACCCTGAACAGCGGTTCCCCGGCCGGCGCCCGTCACATGGCCACCTGGGTCATCGACCACGGCGCCCGGTTCCTCGCCGGGGCCGTCAAGAATGTGCCCTCGGCCGTGGGAGCGCCGGACACCCTGCTCTACTACAGCGGCGACAAGACCGTCTTCGACGAGTTCGAAGCGATGTTGAAGGTACTGGGTGGCGACACCGTGCACCTGGGCGACGAGCCCGACCTTGCCGCCCTGTACGAGATGGCCGTGGGTGCCATCCTGCTGCCCGCACTCGTTGGTTTCTTCCAGGGCGCCGCCGTCGTTCAGGCGCGCGGGCTTGAGGCGAAGTCCATGGTGCGGTTCGCAGGAAAGTGGCTGGACATGATCAAATCCCTGCTGCCGATCTATGCCAAAGAGATCGACAACGGAGACTATGACAATGCCGCCTCCTCCGTGAACCTCTTTCTCGCCGGCGCGGCCCACGACGATGACCTGGTTAAGGAGACTAACGTCGACACGACCTGGCTCGCCCCGCTCAATGACCTGGTCAGGCGGGCGGCTGAGGCCGGCCATGGCGATCACAGCATCTCAGCCCTCACCGAAGTGCTCAGAAAGTCAGCGCGCTGACACCTGAGCTGACGACCGGTTTTTGGTTCACTGCGAACGCCCTCGGCATCGGCGCCAAGAATGTCCGATTCCTTCTCTATGCCCCCGAGGGGAAACCTGGCGAACCAAGAACCGATTTCATCACCTGTTGTCGACGTGGAAGACCAGACCAGCGTCGGCCGCGTATGGCTCTGTCCGGAGGTGCGAGACCGGTCTCGCGAGCGCGATGAGAGGGCCGCGACGGCGAGCCACGGCCCTCTCGAAGCGACCGGCGCCTAGTCGGACGTCTGCGCGGCCTGCGGGAGGGCTGGGTCCACATCGGGAACGGCGAGCCTCGGGTTGTAACCGGACGTGACGACCCTCATGACGAATCCGGCGGCCTCCTCCAACTGCCGAGCGCTGGCCAGCCCACCGACCACCCCGGCCCGGCCGCCAAGATCCCGGATAAGCGCCGTGGCGCGATCGAGGGCAGTAGGCTCGTCGCCGCAGATGGCCACCACCGGCGCTTCCTCCTCCTGCCCCGCATACGGCCACGAGGATCCTGCGAACAGGTGGAGAGCCTTGACGACATGGGCACCAGGAGCTATGCGGGCCACAAGCTCAGCCGCCGAGCCGGACGCTGGCTTCAGCGTACCGGTCGCGTAGTCGACCGCATTGGTGCAATCGATGATCGTCTTGCCCGCCAGCGATCCTTCGGGGGCAGCAACGAGGTGCAGCGCAGCTTGCAGCCCGTCCCACGCAACCGCAACCACCACCACGTCGACCCGAGGCGCGAGGTCGGCGGGGTCGATTGCCTGTGCGCCACCACCCATCTGGTTGGCGGCCTCCATGGCGTGCTGCGGGTTGCGCCCCGTCACCAACAGTGAGTGACCTGCGCCGGCCCAAGCCCGGCCGAGCGCCACAGCCAGCTTGCCGGTGCCCAAGATTCCTACGTTCACAACGATCTCCTTGATCGGAAGCGGTGTTGTCGGGAACGCTACGAGCGCGGCTCCTACCGATTGGTAGGCAACAAGTGCGACACTGGTTCCCATGATCGACGGGCGCTGCCAGACGTTCGTTTCGGACTGCCACGTGCGGGCGGCAATCGAACTCATCAACCATGCTTGGGATCCCGTCGTGCTTTCCGCTCTGCGTCTGGGACCGACGCGACGCAACGAGCTGCTCGTACGCATCGCGGGCATCAGCGACAAGGTGCTGACTCAGGCACTCCATCGCCTGCAAGCCCGGGGACTCGTCACAAAAGTTCGCCTCGCTGAGCCGGCGTCAGGGCGTGTGGGCGCGGTCTACCAGCTTTCCCCGCTGGGCCAGTCGTTCGCGAACGGACCCCTGGCGCAACTTGCACAGTGGGCTGCGGACAACCAAGCCGAACTCGTCGGGCTGACACCGGCGTCCTGACGCGCAACAGGTCGAAGCAGCTCCCGATCAATCAGGGCGCAGCCAACGCTCGTCCGCTTCTTGGTTCGTCAAGGTTGCCCTCAGCGCTAGAAGTAAGAATGTCCGATTCTTTCTATATGGGCCCGAGGGGAAACCCGACGAACCAAGAACCGGTGCCAGGATCGTGGCAGCGGCTGGCCGACCGTCGATCGTGTGATGTTATGGCCTGGGTAGCCGCGCAGTTGCATCACGCGGAATTCCCGCTGATTTGAGGGGTGTGGGTTCCCGCGGAGGCACTGGGCCATCGGTACTGCTGGCTGGTGGTACCTCGCGCATGGATGTCCTCTGCGGACTTGCCGCATTCGCGGCACCCTGTCCTCCGGTGTCCGAACCCAGTTCTCAGACAGAGGTGGTGAAGCGGATCTCGTGTGACGCTTTGGGGGCGAGCAGGTCCAGCAGGCCGCCGCCCTCAATGGCCAGCGCCTCGCGGTGGGACGCGGACAGCGGTGCGAAAGGGTGCACGGTCAGCGTTGTGGCGCCCTGTGCCGTAGCGAATGTCCAGGTCGCTGCGGTGAAGCCGTCGAGAAGCACCAGGCGCGGGACGGGTCCGTGCCGGGGGAAGTTCTGTTGGCGGAGGGTGTCGGTGACGACTCTGGTCCGATCGTGGTGTGACAGCAGGAGGTTGTCGAAGTCGTACAGGTACCGGGCGGGCGCGGTGATGTGCGGGTCGGGTCGGGGCGCGTCGGGCAGGTCGAACAGTTCGGCACCGTTCTCGTCGCGGAACGTCGCCAGGTGGGGCCGGAGCCGGTCGAGTACTTCCGCCAGCCGGGTGAGGCCGGACCAGGTCTGCACGTCGCGGACGGTCGCCGGGCCGAATGCGGCCAGGTATCGCAGGACCATCTGGTCGACTGGCTGGTCGGTAACCAGCGGCGCGCCGAGCCACGACTCGAGTGGCGCGTGGACGGGTTGGCCGCTGGCGCCCCACACGCCGCGCGGCGGGGTCTGTACGACCGGCAGCAGGTTGCGCACCGCGTAGGCGAGGCTTGCCGGGTTGCGGTCCGGCCACCGCCCGGCCAGCAGCCGGCCGAGCTCGCCCGGGGTGCGGGGCCGCTCGTCGAGCAGCTTCCGGCCGGCCGCAACCACCTCATCGGTGTCCAGCCCGCGCATCGATCGGCCGTGAGTGTGGTTGGCGAACAGATCGCGGTCCAGTACTGGCTGTACGAGCGGACGCAGTGCAAGCGCGTCGTCCGCACTGACGAGATGAATCGTCGAGCGCATGAGGGCGATCCGCACTGCCCGCCGCCCGGTGAGCAGCGTCGCGACGTCCTCCGGTCGGCAGTTGGTAAGTCGGGTCCATAGCCCGACGTACCAGGTGTGCGGGGTCTGCGCCTGCAGGCCGACGAGGTGCTCGATGGCTTGCAACGGGGTGAGATCGGCGCGGCGCAGGAGCAGCTGCCGGTCGAGGGTGGCGCGGTTGAGGGCGCGGCGGGTCAGGGTCGGCACGGTGGCACTTCCAAAAACATCAAATCGGGGGTACGCGCGGCGGGCACCCGCCGCGCGTACCGGACCGGGTATGGCTCAGCGCAGCTGGCGGAAGAAGCCACGGATGTCATCAACCAGTAGCTGCGGGGCGTCATGCGCGGCGAAGTGGCTGCCCGTGTCGTACACGTGCCAGGACACGATGTTCTTGTGGTCGCGTTCGGCGAACGGGCGGATCGATTGGAAGTCCCCGGCGAAGTTCGCCAGCCCGAGCGGCACGGTGGTGGGTTCGGTCGGCCTGTCCGCCGCGTGGAAGTCCTCGTAGTACAGGCGGGCCGATGATGCGGCAGTGTTGGTCAGCCAATAGATCATGGTGTTGGTCAGCACGTAGTCCGGGTCGATGTTCGGCCCGAGCAACTGCGCGTTCCAGCCCAACTGCCCCACCGGCGAGTCCGCCAGGGCATGCGCGAGGGTCTGCGGCGCAGTGGACTGCAGCTTGTCGTACGCGCCACCGTTCTTCATCCACCACTGCAGGAACTCGACCTTCTTCTGGTCCTGCTCGGACAGACTGACCAACTCGGCAGGGTCGCCGACGGGGAACGAAAAGATCTGGGTGACGTGCACACCGATCACGTGCTCGGGATCGCAGCGGCCCACCTCGGGCGAGATGAGCGAACCGCAGTCGTTGCCGTGGGCGCCGTACCGCTCGTACCCGAGGCGGCGTATCAACTCGGCCCACGCCTTCGCGATCCGGTACCGGTTCCAGCCGCGCTCGGTGGTGTGACCGGAGAAGCCGAACCCGGGAATCGAAGGGATCACCAGGTGGAACGCGTCGGCAGGGTCGCCGCCGTGGGCGCGCGGATCGCTGAGTGGGCCGAGCACGTCGAGGTACTCCACGATCGTGGTCGGCCAGCCGTGGGTGAGCAGCAGCGGTGTAGCGTCCGGCTCGGGCGAGCGGATGTGCAGGAAGTGGACGTTCTGCCCGTCGATGATCGTGGTGAACTGCGGGTAGGCGTTGAGTCTCGCCTCCCACGCGCGCCAGTCGTACCCGTCGTGCCACCGCTGCACGAGGCCTTGCAGGTACGGCAGCGACACGCCGTAGTCATTGCCGGCATCAGGCAGCTCGTCGGTCCAGCGGACCCGGGCTAGGCGCTCGTCCAGGTCGTCGAGGTCGGTCTGCGGTATGTCGATGCGGAAATCGCGGATCTCGCTCATGGCACCGACTCTGCCAAGCCATCAGGAAGACTTCGCTCCTGATTATCGGGGAACCTTGAGCAATGTTGGAAACCTCCGCACGCCTCCTACGGCTACTGTCGCTCCTGCAGACCCCACGTGACTGGACGGGCGCCGAACTCGCCGAACGCCTCGGGGTGAGCGGGCGGACCGTGCGGACCGACGTGAAGCGCCTGCGCAGCCTCGGATACCCTGTGCTGGCCACGCGCGGCGCCGTCGGCGGCTACCGTCTCGGTGCCGGCGCGGCCCTGCCGCCGCTGTTGCTCGATGACGAGGAAGCGGTCGCCGTCACGATCAGCCTGCGGACCGCCACCGGCGGCGCCATCGCGGGGATCGAGGAGGCGTCGCTGCGGGCGCTGGCAAAGCTGGAGCAGGTGCTGCCATCCCGGCTTCGCCGCCGGGTCAACACCCTGCAGACCTACACCGTGCCCGTGCCCCGCGACAGCGCCGGCCCGACCGTCGACCCGACCGTCCTGACCACCCTCGCCACCGTCTGCCGCGACCGAGAACGGCTCCGATTCGACTACCACGACCACGCCGGCGCCGCCACACTGCGCACCGTGGAGCCGTACCGGCTGGTCAACTGGGGCCGCCGCTGGTACCTGCTGGCCTGGGATCTCGACCGCCGCGACTGGCGAACCTTCCGGGTCGACCGGCTACAGCCCCGTACCCCGACCGGCCCCCGCTTCACACTGCGCGACCTGCCCGACGACGTCGCCGCGTACGTGTCACGCCGGGTGTCCGCCGCTGCCTGGCGATACCGGACAGAGGTCACCGTGCACGCCCCCGCCAGCATCGTCGCCGACCGGATCAGCCCAGCCGTCGGCACGGTCGAACCGGTCGACGAATGCACCTGCGTCCTGCACACCGGCGCGGACACGGTCGAGACCCTCGGCGTGTACCTCGGGCAGCTCGGCGAGGACTTCCACGTCACCGGGCCACCGGAACTCCTCGCCCACCTGCGCCGTCTCGCCAACCGGTACGCACAAGCGACTACCTGACAACCTGGCGGGCCAGGAGCCGGCGTAGCACGGTAGGGGTGTGTCCGAGGTGGTCGCGCATAGTGCGGGTGAGGTGTGCCTGGTCGGCGAAGCCGAGGTCGGCGGCGAGTGCGGCAAGGCGGGTTTCGCCGGCCTCCAACCGGTCGAGTGCGCGGGTCACGCGCAGCCGGTTGCGGTATCGGGTCAGTGATACGCCGAGCTCTCGGGTGAACGCCCGGCTCAGCCGGTACGGCGACACATCGAGGTAGGTGGCGAGCGGAAGCAGGCCGGTTGCCGCCGGATGTGTGTCGCGGATCAGGTCACGGACCGCGGCCACGAGTGCCCGGTCGCCGGGGCGGGCAGATGCGCCGGCGAGAGCTGGTGCGGCGATGACCTGTTCGACGATGTGGCGGATCAGGCCGGTCAGCCGCTCCGCGCCGGCATAGTCGATGTCCGGTGTCCGGGTGGTGGCAAGCAGCCGCCGGTGGGCGAGATCGAGCCGCGCGTCAACGTAAACCGCCGAGGTGGTCAGCCGCGGGGCATCGCCGGCCAGCCTCCACCACAGTGTCGGTGTGAGGCTGATCGAGGTGCACAGGTCTCCGCCGGCGGGATGGGCGAAATCCTCCTCCTCGCCGGGCATGCCGAGATAGCCGACGGTCGGGTCAATGTCGGTGCTGACGCCGCGGGCTCGTCTGCGGAACCGTCCCTGTCGCACGAGCACGACCTGGACGTGTCGGTGCGACTCCACCGCCGACCAATTCGTATGGTCGTTGCGGCAGGTCACCGCTGTGACAGCGAACTCTGGCCGGGCGGCGAGGTCGACAAACGAGAGCACCGGCCAAGGCTAGGCGGAGGGTCTGACAGTTCCGCAAGGATCTTCAAGACTGGCCGGAGAAGCGAGGGCAGGCTCTGTGTTGACACACCTGACGTGAAGGAGTCGACACCATGTCCGCATTGGCACAGCTCGCCACAGTCGTCATCGACTGTGCCACTCCTGGCCCGCTTGCCGAGTTCTACCACACGCTGACCGGTTGGGAGGTGACCTACAACGACGCGGATTGCGTCTATCTGGGCGACGGCGGACCGATCCAACTCGGTTTCCAACGTGTCGAGGGCTACCAGCCGCCGAACTGGCCCAGCCCGGGGAAGCAGGCCCATCTCGACTTCAAGGTCACCGACGTGGAACGGGCGGTCAAGGAACTCATCGAGCTCGGCGCGACCAGACCCGAGTTCCAGCCAGGTGGCGACGAGTGGGTGGTACTCGCCGATCCCGAGGGTCATCTGCTCTGCCTGGCCGCCACCGCCTGACAGCCCACAGTTTTGTCTCACCGAGTCGATTCACAAGTAGGAGCAATGGCTGCAATCAGCAAGGAAATCCTGATCCGGTCCAGTGCCGAAGACGTGTGGGCGGTAATCGGCGACTTCGCTGCGGGACCGTCACGCATGGCACCGGGATACGTGGTGGACACCCGTGTCGAGGCCGACACCAGGGTCGTCACGTTCATCGACGGCACTGTGGCAAGGGAACGATTCGTCGCTCTCGACCACCAGAACCGCCGGATCGTCTACGCCGTCGTCGGGGACAGCTTGCAGCCAGCCCACGACAACGCATCCATGCAAGTCCTACCCGACGGCGAGGGGCGCTGCCGGCTCATCTGGATCCACGACGTGCTACCCGACGACCTCGCCCCGACCCTCGACGCGGCGATGACCCACGGCAGCGCGGTCATCAAACACACCTTTGAGGACCGTCGCAGCCCGCAAGTCGGCCCAACGTCCGCGTCATGAGCATCGCGCAGGCCTCCGGGCACCTCTGGCTCGCACAGGGGCTGTACAAATCGCGGCTGATCGATCGATTCCTCTCACCGCACTCACCGTCGCCGAGCGCCGGGAACTCGACGACCGGGTTGAAGATATCGGGAAATCCTGAAGTGCGAACCGCAGTTGACCATCGGCACAGTGGCCGTAGAGTAGGCGACGACGCGTAACGCCAACGGCACACGATCCCGGCAACGTCCTCAATAGCGATCGGTTCTTGGTTCACCGGGTCTGCCCCTAACTTGATCTTTAACCCTTGCGTCGTGGCCTCGGGCTATTCGAGGTCTTCGTTTTCTTGGTGTTGCTGTTCGGCTTGTTGCTGGTAGCGGCTGTGACGATGTGGACGTCGTGGCGGGCGGCTCG
>NZ_SMKJ01000039.1:0-32660 GCF_004348615.1 Micromonospora sp. KC207 | reverse complement strand
ACCCTGGGCAGTTCCAGCCAGCCCCGCGACACACCGGGCGGCCCCGGCCAGCCCGGTCCGTCGCCCACCACGCCGGGCACCCCGGATCAGGTTGCTCGCCCCGTGGGCACGACGGGCGACGGCACCGTGCCGCCTCCGGCCGACGGTCGCGCGGCACCGGCGCCGTCGGATCCGCCGTCGTACCTGGAGGCCGTCGGACCGGCACCGGCGGAGACGCTGCCTGTCTACGCGGAGCTGGACCCCCCTCCCCCGTCCTACGAGCCCGGGCAGCGCCCACTCCCGTCCGCGCCGGCCGAGCGGGAGCAGAGGGATCTTGGCAGGAAGGTGCCCCCGGAGGGGCCCCTCCCTTCCACGATCCGCTCGACGGTTCCCGCCTCCGCGTCGACACCGCGCGCGCCCGCGGCGGAGAAGGTGGAGTCGGCCACGCCTCGACCCGCGACCACGGTCGAGGGGCCCGACGTCATGGCTCCGCCGGTACCCGGGGCCGACGGCAAAGCGGGCGTCGACCGCGTCGGGCGTAAGGCGGTGCCGCCAGCAGGCGACGAGAAGACCCGTCTCCGGTCGGTCGTCGCTCCGGTGCCGCCGCTCGGCAAGGGGCCGTGGCTGTGGGACGTGCCGCCCGCCGTGTTCGCGAAGTCGACCGCCGAGACGGTCTGCGTCGGTGACCCGATCGACGTGACGACCGGCCGGATGATCTACACCGAGACCGACGCGCGCCTACCCGGCCTGTCCCTGGAGCGCACCCACCGCTCGGACTACCACTGGGGCCGGTCCTTCGGCCCCACCTGGGCGTCGACCCTGGACCAGCGCATCGTCGCCGACGGGACGCGGGCCTGGTTCCTGGCCGCCGACGGCTCGATCCTCACCTATCCGCTGCCGGCCGAGGGCGAGGAGGCGCTGCCGCTGCTGGGGCGCCCGCTTCCGCTGCGCCGGCTGGTCGGCGGCGGCTGGTCGCTCACCGACCGGGGCGTCCTGCTGCTGTTCGCCACCGCCGGGGACGATGACGAGGCGTTGCTCTCCGACGTCGCGACGGTCCGCACGCGGTGGCACGTCGCCCGGGACGAGGAAGGCACCCCGACGCTGCTGGAGTCGTCGTCCGGCGACCGGGTGGAGCTGCACGCACGGGCCGGCCTGGTGACCGGCGCGCTGTTCGTGCCGGTCGACGGGAGTGACGAGGTCGAGTTGCCGGCGTTCGGCTACGACGACCGACGCCGCCTGGTCGCGGTGCGTAACTCGTCCGGCGACCCGGTCCGGCTCGACTACGACGAGGCCGGCCGGATCGTGCGGTGGGAGGACCGCAACGGCGAGTGGTACACGTACGCCTACGACCGGGCGGGCCGGTGCGTGCTCGCCGACGGCAACGGCGGCTACCTGCGCTACACGTTCGCGTACGGCGACGGCGTCACGACCGTGACGGACTCGCTCGGCGGCGTGCACCGCTACGAGCTCAACGACCGTCTCCAGGTCACCGCGGTCACCGATCCGCTCGGCGCCACCACCCGCGACGAGTGGGACACGGCGCACCGGCTGCGGTCGCGGACCGACCCGCTCGGGCGGGTCACCCGCTTCACGTACGACGGGGCGGGCCGCCCGGTCGCGACGATCCTCCCGGACGGCAGCCACCGCCCGGTCACGCCCGACGACGGGCGGGCGGACGTCGCACCCGAACCCAAATTTGATCTTGATGGTCTGGGCCGGCCGAGGGCGGCGCGGCTGTCGGACGGCGCCGTCGCGGAGTTCGGCTGGACCGCCGAGGGCGACCTGGCCTGGCGCACCGGCCCGGACGGCTCCACACAGGAATGGCATTACGACGGCGAAGGGAATCTGGTGGAGAGTATCGACGCCGAAGGGCGTTCCGTGCAGATCGAGTATGGTTCGTTCGATCTGCCCACCGCACGCATCGACGAGGCGGGCAACCGTACCGAGTTCGCCTACGACACGGAACTCCGGCTGGTCGCAGTCACCAACCCGCAGGGCCGGGTCTGGCGGTACAGCTACGACGCGGCCGGGCGACTCGTCTCGGAGACCGACTTCGACGGGCGGACCCAGCGCTACGCCTACGACGCGGCGGGGCAGTTGGTCGCCCGCACGAATGCGGCGGGCGAGACCACCCACTACGCCCACGACCTGCTCGGTCGGGTGGTCGAGCGTCGGGTCGGCGACGTGGTCACGCGGCTGGAGTACGACGCCGACGGCCACCTCGCCGTCGTGGAGAGCCCGGACGCGGTCGTGCGGTTCGAGCGGGACGCCCAGGGCCGGGTGGTGGCGGAGACGATCAACGGCCGCACCGTGCGCACCTCCTACGACGGTGACGGGTCGATGGCGCGGACCACGCCGTCGGGCCGGTCCAGCCAGTGGACCTTCGACGTGCAGGGCCAACCGGTCACGCTCGTCACCGGCGGGCACGTGGTGCGGTTCGGGCACGACGCGGCCGGGCGGGAGATCAGCCGGACCGTCGACGACGTGCTGGCGCTGCGCCAGACGTTCGACGCGGCGGGCCGGCTGACGACGCAGCACGTCGCCGACGCCGCCGTGCGGGGCTTCGACTACGACGCCACCGACCGGGTCGTCGCGATCACCGACTCGCTCGACGGCGACCGTGCGTTCCGGGCCGACGCAACCGGTCGGATCCGCACCGTGGCCGTCGGCGGCACGGAGCGGGAGCGGTACGACTACGACGAGGCCGGCAACCTCACCGGCACCGGCGGCGGGCGCTGGGAGTTCGCCGGCAGCATGCTCCTGCGCGCGGACGACGCGCGGTTCGAGTACGACGCCAGGGGCCGCCTGACCACCCGGGTCGACCCGGCGGGCACGTGGCGGTTCACCTGGGACGCCGAGGACCGGCTGGTGCTGGCCACCACGCCGGACGGCGACCGGTGGCGTTACCGCTACGACGGCTTCGGCCGCCGCATCGCCAAGCAGCGCCTGGCCGACGACGACACGGTCCTGGAGGAGGCGCACTTCGCCTGGGCCGGCGACCTCGTGGTCGAGCAGACCGACGCCACCGGCACCGTCTCCTGGGACTACCGGCCCGACGGGTCCGCGCCGGTCACGCAGACCAACGGCGACGACGGGCTGCACACCGTCGTCACCGACGCCATCGGCACCCCCACCCACCTGGTCGAGGCCGGTGGCCGCCTGCGCTGGTGGTCGCGGGGCGACCTGTGGGGCCGGACCAGCGACCCGGTCGGCACCCCGCTGCGCTTCCCGGGCCAGTACCACGACACCGAGACCGGCCTGCACTACAACCGGTTCCGCTACTACGACCCGGCAACCGCCCGCTACCTGAGCCCCGACCCCCTCGGCCTGGCCGGTGGTCCCAATCCGGCCGCGTACGTCGACGATCCGCTGACCACCGCCGACCCGCTCGGCCTGACCCACTGCAAGGGAGGCAGCAGAAACAGCAGCCGGTCGTCCGAGAGTTCGCACTCACACCGGTCGAGCCGTTCGCACCGATCGCACGGCTCACACCGCTCACATGGTTCGCACCGCTCGCACGGCGAGCCGAGCAACCTGCCGCCGCAGGCGGCTCCGCCGACGCCGGAGGACCTGGTCGGCGGGCCGCAGTCCGAGCTGGACGCCGCCTTCGACCCCCTGGTGACCGAGGACGACCACGCGCGGCAGCACTCGATCGGCCAACTCTCGTCGGACAACTCCTCGTACGAGGACCTCCAGCAGAACCTCCAGCCGCTTCCCCCGCAGGGCTCCACGGTCGACTTCCAGAAGGCCAAGGAAGACTGGGACAAGGTCGAGTTCCGCATGTCCCGCTACGAGAGGTTGTGGAACAACCCCGAACTGAGGGGCGCCTACCAGGACTTCAAGGAACAGCTCAAGTTCGAGCTCCAGCTGAAAGCCCAGGGTTTCACCAACGACGAGATCGACGTCCAGGTGATCAACCGGTTCGGCTTCGACCGGGTCGCCCCGTTCGCGCAGTTGATGGCCGACAACCATGCCTTCTCCGTGCCCGCCAAGTGGTGGTACAAGCACCAGCACGACAGCGACTTCGACACCACGTTCCCCGAGGCCGTACAGCATTTCCGGTCGAACCTCGCCCTCTGGGGGAAGATCGGGCCCGCAGTCGCCGAACGGATCACCGAGCAGAGCGGCAACCGGATGCTCGAGGCGACGCCCGGTGGGCAGATCTTCGACAACATCATGCTCGGCACCGGCAACTTCTTCAATTACCCGCCCGGGTTCAACCGCATGTGGGAACAGTTCTCCCACCAGCTCGTGGCCGTCACCGACGGTCTGGTCGACGCCCACGTGTACCGCGGGGTGATGATACCGAGCGTCCTGCACAACACCGAGGCGCAGATCCTCTTCGAGAGGGTGGAGAGAGGTGAGATCGACGGCCTCCGGGTCGTCGCCTGGGAGTTCGTCGGCAGGAACAGGATCGCGAAGGCCGGCGAGTACGTCGTCCGCTCTCAGCAGTCCTACGACGAGCGGGTCCCGAAGCTCGAAAAGGGCAAGACCTCGAAGTCGTTCGACGACCACCAGCAACAGCTCTACGAACAGCTCTCCTACCGCCGGGAGGAGTACAACCGGATCGGGCTGCAGAACTCGCTCTCCGAGTTCCCGCCGGCCGAACGGAGGGACAGCAACTACATCTTCGTGGTCTCGGACGCGAGCCAACCCGAGATCATGGAGAGCCCGCAGAGCCTGACCAGAAAATGGTCGATGGCCCAGGAGAACCAGACCGCCGACAACCCGTTGGCCAGCCTGGACCAGATGCTGGCCGTGCTCCAGTACGCGCAGGATAACGGGGAGTGGTCGGGGAGCGTCTCCCCGGTCGCCGACCTCGCGGACGACTTCTCGAACATGGCTGTGGACCCGACCGGCAGCCGGTCCGGCTCGGCCGACAGCATTCCGGTCCCCCCGGCCCGGCACAACACCGCGTACGACTTGGCCGACGCCGAGTTCGGCCCCCTGCCGGGGAACCCGAATCCGAGCCCGCGCGGATCCGACTACTCGCCCACCCTGGACGCCGTACCGGAGAACGCCGGTCCGGTAACGGATTGGACCAGTTTCGCCCCGGACTGGGAGAGCTACGACTTCCCGCCGGCCGTCGACGACGGGCGCCGGGGCTCCAGCGACATGGGGCCGGCCGAGGGCAGCCACCGTTCCTCCGGATCACGCCGAAGGTCCAGCAAGCACTCGGGCAAGACGTCCTCGGACTCCCGCAGCCGGTCCGGGGGTTCGTCCAAGTCCAGCGGCTCCCGTGGTTCCCGCCGCAGTGCCCCCGCCCCGGCCCCCACGAACACCGACTGGGACCACCAGAGCGACCCGGCGTACGGCACCCAAGCGGCGTACCCCGAACAGATGCCCTTCGCGGACCCGACGAACTTCCCCGAAGGCGTGATCGACGACCAGAACGCCTACTCGGAGCCGCTCTACTCCGACCAGTCGCTCTACACCGGTGTGCCGTTCAGCGGCATGTCACCGGCGTCGTCGGTGAAGAGCACCGACGAGACGTACTGCGAGGCCGACCCGATCGACGTGACCACCGGCCGCATGATCCTCACCGAGACCGACGCCACGCTGCCGGGTCTTCCGCTGGTCCGGACCTACCGCTCCGACTACCGCTGGGGCCGGTCGTTCGGCCCGGCCTGGGCCTTTACCCTGGACCAGCGGGTCGTCGTCGACGGCGGGCGGGTGCGGTACCTGGCCTCGGACGGATCCATCCTGACCTACCCACTGGTCGCCGAGGGCGAGACGACGCTGCCGACGCTCGGTCGGGCGATGCCGCTGCGCCGGCTGGTGGGCGGCGGCTGGCTGCTCACCGACCCGGCGTCCGGCCGGGCCTGGGTGTTCGCCCCGGCGAGGCACGGGGAGTCGCTGCTCAGTGACGTGACCGACGGCGGCCTCCGGTGGTCGATCGCCCGCGACGACGACGGCACCGTCACGGAGCTGCGCTCCTCGGCGGGCGCGACGATCGAGTTCACCTCGTCCGAGCGTCTGGTGACGGGGATGCGGCTGCCAGACCACGACGGGGTGCTGGTGGAGGCGTCCCGGTTCGGCTACGACCAGGACCGCCAGCTGGTCGAGGCAATCAACTCCTCGGGCGACCCCGAGCGCTTCACGTACGCCGACGGGCGGATCGTGCGCTGGGACGACCGGAACGGGGAGTGGTACACCTACACCTACGACGAGGCCGGCCGCTGCGTCGCCACCGACGGCAGGGGCGGCTACCTGCGCTACCGGTTCGAGTACTCGGACGGCCTGACGGTCGTCACCGACTCGCTCGGCGCGGTGCGCAGGTACGAGCTCAACGACCGCCTCCAGGTGGTGGCGGAGACCGACGCCCTGGGCGCGACGACCCGGCACGAGTGGGACGACGCGTACCGCCTGCTGACCCGGACCGACCCGCTGGGCCGGACCACGAGCTACGAGTACGATGCCGCAGGGCGACCGACCGTGGTCACCCGCCCGGACGGCAGCCGCTCCACGACCACCTACGACGACCTGGGCCGGGCCACCTCGTGGACGGACTTCGACGGCTCGACCGTCAGCCGCGAGTTCGACACCGACGGCCGGGTGCTGGCCGAGATCGACGCCAGCGGTGAGGTCGTACGGTTCGACCGGCCGACCGAGCACGGCCAGGGAACGGCCAGCCAGGTCGGTCCGGCGGTCGTCGTGCGGAACACGGTACGGCAGGTCACGTCGATCACCACCGGCGACGGCGACACCCGGTACGAGTACGACCTCCTCGGCCGGATCGTCGTCATCGAGTCCGATCAGGGCAGCACGGAGCTCGGCTGGACGCTGGAGGGCGAGCTGGCCTGGCGGGAGAACCCGGACGGCAGCGTCGAGGAGTACGGCTACGACGGCGAGGGCAACCTGGTCGAGGCCCTCGACGCCGCCGGCCGCCGCACGTACCTCGAATACGGCGCGTTCGACCTGGTCACGGCCCGGATCGACGACGAGGACAACCGTACCGAGTACGCGTACGACACCGAGCTGCGGCTGACCACCATCACCAACCCGGCGGGTGAGACCTGGCGGTACACGTACGACCCGAACGGCCGGTTGGTCGAGGAGACCGACTTCGACGGCCGCACCCAGCGGTACGCGTACGACGCCGCGGGCCAACTCGTCGAACACACCGACGCGGCGGGTGAGGTCACCCACTTCGCCTACGACCTGCTCGGCCGCGTGGTCGAGCGCCGTACCGGCACGGCCGTGACCCGGCTGGCCTACGACGCCGCAGCCCGGATCGTCTCGGCCACCGACGCCGACGCGGAGATCCGGCTGGAGCGGGACGCGATCGGCCGGGTCGTCGCCGAGACGGTGAACGGACGCACGGTGTCCAGCTCGTACAGCGAGCAGTTCGGCGCGGTCACCGCCCGGACCCGCCCGTCCGGTGCGGTGACCCAGTGGTCGTACGACGAGTCCGGCCGGCCGGCCGTCCTGGTGGCCGGCGGGCAGCACCTCCGGTTCAGCTACGACGGCGGACGTGAGGTGAGCCGCAGCTGGGACGCGGGCCTGACGATCAGGCAGGACGCCAGCCGGGCAGCGGCGCTGGACGACCGTACGGGTGGGTCGGGCGACGTCCGGTACACGCTCGATGCCCTGGGCCGTCCGGTCACCCGGTCGGACGCCTCCGGCGACTGGCACCTCACCTGGGATCACCAGGGCCGGCTGACCACGGTCACCACGCCCGGTGGCGACCGCTGGCACTACCGGTACGACGCGTTCGGGCGGCGGATCGCCAAGCAGCGCCGCAGCGCGAAGGGCCAGGTGTTGGAGGAGACCGACTTCGTGTGGTCCGGTGACCTGCTGGTCGAACAGCATCACCGGGATCGCGGCGACAAGGTCACCACGACGGCCTGGGAATACCACCCGGTCCTGGCGCACCCGGTCGCCCAGATCACCGACGGGACCGTGCACGCCGTGGTGACCGACGACGCCGGCACCCCGACGCGGGTCGTCGGCACCGACGGCAGCGGGCCGGGCGGACCGGGCGGCATCCCGCTGCGGTCCGGCGGCCGGTACCTGGACGCGGAGACCGGGTTGCAGTACGACGGCTCCCGCTACTACGACCCGGTGACGGCGCGTTTCCTGCCGGAGCCGCGCACGGCCCCGGCGCCCGTCAGCTGATTCCCGGCGCCTGCCCCGGTCGCCCTCGGGTGACCGGGGCAGGCGCCACCGGCACGATCGAAGGAAGGACCGACCTGATGAGCATCTTCGTGTCGGTGGCGGCGTACCGCGATCCGGAGCTGGTGCCGACCGTGCTGGACTGCCTCACGAAGGCCGACCGCCCGGACGAGCTGCGCATCGTGGTCAA
This sequence comes from Micromonospora sp. KC207, assembly GCF_004348615.1. Classification (NCBI taxonomy): domain Bacteria; kingdom Bacillati; phylum Actinomycetota; class Actinomycetes; order Micromonosporales; family Micromonosporaceae; genus Micromonospora; species Micromonospora sp. KC207. The sequence continues at coordinate 24,376 of NZ_SMKJ01000039.1, read as the reverse complement.
CTGGCAGCATCTCGGCGGCGAGGACGTGTCGGCGTTGCGTGCCGATTCCCGGGTCACCGTGCTGGAGTTCGACGCCCGGCGCAGCCGGGGCGTGTGCTGGGCGCGCGCGCAGATCCAGCGCAGCTACGTCGACTCCGACTGGTACCTCCAGGTGGACAGCCACACCCGGTTCGCCCCCGGCTGGGACACCCGGCTGGTCGCGATGGCCGAGCAGACCGGTGCGGCCAAACCGATCCTGAGCTGCTATCCACCGACCTACGACCCGGCGGTCGAGTTCACCGGCGGCGGCGAGCCGACCCTGATCTTCCTCAGCGGATGGACCCACGACGGTCTGCCGCAGTTCAAGCACTTCCGCATACCGGGCTGGCAGGAGGCGACCGCGCCGGTACCGGCGCGTTTCGTGGCCGCCGGGTTCCTCTTCGCCCCGGGCTCGTTCGTCCGCGAGGTGCCCTACGACGAGCGCATCTACTACCAGGGTGAGGAAATCAACCTGGCCACCCGGGCGTTCACCTGGGGCTACGACCTCTTCCACCCGGTCGAGGTGCTGGCCTGGCACTACTACATCCGCGAGAACCAGTTCCGGCACTGGATGGACCACCGGACGCCGGGCGCCGACCACTGGTTCGACCTGGACCGGGCCGGCCGCCGCCGGGTGCTGACCCTGCTGCGGTACACCATGGTGGGCGGCTTCGGCACCGGCCCGGTCCGCCCGTTGGCGGCGTACCGGGAGTACGCGGGCATCGACTTCGCACGGCGCACCGCGACAGCCGAGACGCTGGCCGGTCAGCTACCGGATCGCCCGAAGGCCCCGCGCACGCCTGCCGGCACCGGGCCGCCGAGCGGTGGCGATCTCGAGTCGGGCCAGCTCGTCGGCGGTGATCGAGTCGAAGACTCCCTGCGATAGGTGCAGGTGGTCGATGTTGTTGCGGAACTGCCAACGGCTGCTACCGGTGGTCATCGGGGTACCCCTTCGGTCGTAGAACTGCTTGTGCAGGGCGGCGAGGTCTCCTCGCCAGTCGTGGAGGTTCAACATCACGCGTCAGGGAGTGGCCGCTAACGCCCATGACGGGGCCGCCGGCCGTCCCGCGACCAGCTCAGATCGGGCGGTCTTGATCAGGTGCTGCTCGACAGCCGTGACGCCGCAGTGATTAAATGCCCGCCCCGGCCAGGATCACGACCGGATGATCAGCTGCGTTGGCTCCACCGCTGGTTCGACCCACCTGGCATGACCAGAGGATGAGCTTGGTGCCGTTGGCGGTGCTGGCGACGACGGCGTAGATACCCTCCGGCTGGTCGCCGGTCGCGACGCCGTTGGTGCTGTTGTTGCGGTACCCGGTGCGGGGGCGATGTAGACGCCGTACGCCTTCTGCCCGTCAACCATGACCGGGGCCGCCTTCGCGTCGGCCAGGTTGTCCCATCCACCGGGGGCGGGCCCGGGCCAGGTGCCGGGGGCGCCTGGGTCAGGCGGTTCCTCCGGCCGGACTGATCGTAGTGATCGTGATGAGGCAGGTTGTGTTCGCGCAGAACAAGTCCTGGGCGGCGGCGTCGGCGTAACCGCCAGCACTCTGCACACCGACGTCCCGAGTGGTGTTGTCCGACGAGCGCCGGACCTCACGTTAATCGGTTCTTTCCCGACCGGTACGTGCGAGATCATGCCGCGACGATCTGCCACTGCTGGTTGGGTCCGCCGCTGGCGGCCCATTGGATGACCTGGGCGCCGTCGTCCAGCGAGCTGCCCGACACGTCAGCGACAAGTCCGGTGCGGACGTTGACCAGGCGGTAGTAGCCGTCGCCGGTGTCGACCAGTTGCCACCACTGGTGGGAGCTGTTCGTGTCGGACCACTGGTCGAGCTGGACGCCCGGCGTGGTCGAGCCGCCAGGGACCTCTAGCACCTTGCCACTGTGGCGGCTGACCAGTTTGTATGACGCGTCGACGCCGGGCTCCAACCGCCATTGCTGGTTGGCGCCGCCGGTCCAGGCCCACTGGATGGCCTTGGCGCCGTCGGCGGTGGACCCGCCGGAGACGTCGAGAACCTTGCCGCTGCGCCGGTTCACCAGGCGGTAGTAGCCCTGGGGCAGACCCCCGGCAGGCAGATTCACGGTGATCTGCACCTGCTGACCGGCGGTCAGTGAGATCACGCGGGCGTGTGACCCGAGGGGGGAGGAGGCTACGGGCGCGGAGGTGGAGACGGATGCCATACCGCGGCGGCTGATGAGCGTGATGTCCTGGGTGACCGCCGAGGTGAGCGTCACCGTTGCGGTGCGGGCGGCCAGGTCCCAGCCGAGGCTGTCGATGCGGACCCGGTTGCGGCCGCGTACGCCGGTGATGCTGCCCTTTGCGAGCTGGTCGGGCAGGGCGGGCAGCAGTTCGACGATGCCGGGCCTGGTGTAGACGATCGCTTCGGCGAGCACGCCAGGCAGGGCGTTGGCCGCGTCGGCGTTGTAGATGTCCAGGTTCGGGTTGTGTGACGTCATGAGCGACCTGAAGACCATGTTGTTGCCGAGGATCTTCCGCAGGTTGCCGTAGACGAGGCTGCCGTCCTTCAGCCGGGCGGCGGCCAGGGCCCGGTGCAGGCTGCCGTGCGCGGACAAGTTCTCGTCGCCGCGCAGCGCCAGCGCCCGGAGCGAGGCGGTGACCAGGGCGGGCTCCTCCTCCGGGTTGATCTCGTGCAGCGGCCAGGCCCCGTACAGATGGTGGACGTGCCGGTGGTTGTAGCGGTCACTCAGCCCGGGCCAGGACCATTCGGCGAGGGCGCCGTCGCCGTTGACGGCGTAGGGCGGCAGCTTGCCCAGCAGGGCGGTCCAGCGTTCGACGCCTTGCCCGCGGCCCTGTTCGACGCCGAGGGCGTTGGCGGCATCGATGGCGGCGCGCAGCGCGTGCTTGCCGGCCTGGACGTCGCCGGTGGCGTTGATCGCCAGGAGGATGCCGGTGCTGGCCGGGGAGTTCTCCATCGAGAAGGACGGTACGAACACCACGTCGCCGTTGGCGTCGGTGCGGGTCAGGAAATCCTCGTAGAACAAGGCCAGCTCCATCAGAGCGGGGCCGAGCTTGTCCCTGAGGAAGGCCTGGTCGCCGGTGACCTGGTAGTACTCCAGTAGCGGGTAGAGCAACCAGTCGGCGCCGCCGGTCCAGCAGTGGCCCGGAAAGCCCGCGTCGAAATGCAGCATATGGCCGTACTCGCCGTCGGTGCGGGACGGGGCGTGAAAGCCGCGGGCGCCGTAGAGGTTCCGGGCGTTGGTCCGCCAGTGGGCGAGTTGGCCGAGGACCAGGTCGAAGTAGCCCTGCATGGCATCGGTGAGGTCCAGGATGTTGCCTCCGGCGACCTGCAGGTTGACGTTTGCGTCGGTGGTGAAGTCGTCGGCCCAGGCGGCGTTCCAGGATCCGGCCCAGATGCCGGTCAGTCGCGGCGGCAGCACCCCGCTGGAACTGATGAACAGGTAGCGGCCGGAGTCGTAGAGCCGCTCCAGCAGGGCGATGTCGATGACGTTGCGGTTGGCGTTCTGCCGGGCGATCAGTTCGCTGGTGGACAGCTGCCGGTCGGCGGCGGATACGTTCAGGTCCAGGCGGGAGCGGTCGTACATCGCCGAATGCAGGGCGACGTGCCGGCCGCGCAGCGCGGCGTAGTCGGCGCTCAGCGTGGCCAGCGCGGCGTGCAGGGGTCTGGCGTCCCACGCCGTGGCGGACTCGTACCGGTCGAGCTTGGTCAGCAGCACGACCTTGGCGGCGCCGGCGACGACGATGGTCGTTCCGTTCACGGTCACCGTGCCGCCGGTGGTGACGACCCTGGTGACGCCCTCGAAGCCGAACGCTCCCTGACCGGACGGGTACCTGCCCCGCAGGTTGAGGTAGCCGGAGCCGTTGCTGACCGTCGCCAGGGTGGTGAAGCTGACGGAACCGGGGACACCGCTGAGCGCGGTATTGACGCTGAGCGTCACGTCGACCGTCCGGCCGGGCGCGGGCGCGAGTTCCTGAACGATCACTCTGTCCGCCCGGGAGGCGAAGGCCCGCCGGGTCCAGGCGCCGGAGCCGTCGGTCCAGGTGGAGGTGATCTCGCCGGTGCGGAAGTCGGTGATCCGGGCGTAGTTGTTCGCCGTGGGCACGCCCGACGTGCTGATCTGCAGCTCGTAGCCGGGGTGGAACGCCTGCGTCCAGCGCAGGCTCCAGCCGGCGGCGAAGTCGTTGTTGGCGCCGCGGTAGTCACCGGCCATCGCCTTGTTCCGGACGCCGGCGAGTCGTCCCGAGATGACCGGCGGGGTGAGATGCCGGGTTCCGTTGGGCAGGACGAAGCGGTGGTGGTTGAAGACCACCCGCTCCAGCGCCGGAGCGCCGAACAGGACAGCACCGTATTCGCCGTTGCCGGTCAGGAAGCCGTGCGTCCAGTCCGTGGCGGGGGCGGTGTCGTAGATCCCCCGTTCGGGGAGCGTGACCTGGGGAGGGACCGCGGCGGCGGCCGATCGGGCGAAGACCGCCGCGGGTAGGGCGGCGGCGCCGGCGGTCAGCGCAGCGGCCGTGACAAAGCGCCTGCGGTCCATGGGCAAATCCATCAACGAGATTCCTTCGTCGCGGTCATGCGGTCGAGAGCGGCGGGCAGGGCGCGCGGGCCGGGCACCGGCTGGCCCGGGTGCCCGCCGTCCTTCGCCGTGCCGGGGCACGGCTCAGTTCCGCCGGCTCCACTGCTGGTTGGACTGCCCGTTGCCGGACCACAGGATGATGTTTGCGCCGTCGGCGGTGCCGGCACCGCTGGCGTCCGCATCGGCGACCGTCGCCGAACCGTGCGGTCGACCGGGTCGGCCAGACCCGGCGTCGGGACGTCACGGGAGTGCACGGCTGCGGCCGAGGGAGTTCGCGCGGACGTTCGGATCGAGTGGCGCAGCGTTCTCCCTTCTACCCGGACGCGCGCACCACGCGCGGAAGCGACGAGTCATCGACCGGGCGGCGCCTTCGCCGCGCACCCGATCTGCGCCCGCCGGTCTGGGGATGGCCGGCGTGCCCATGCTGATTGAGCGAATCGGTCCGACGAACGTTACCATCAAGTGAATGATCTGAATAGATCTATCTTTAAGGGACGTCTCGCAACTCGGTCGCTGGTCCATGGTGGATCATGTCGGGGTGCAGGTGATCACGGCGGCCCGCCCGGAATGGATCTTCCCGTTCACCGGGCTGCAGCCCACCCAGTTCCGCAGGCTGGTCAGGCTGGTCGCCGAGCGTGGCGGTGACGCGATCGCCGACGGGCGGCCGGGCAGGCAGTCGACGGCACCCTCATCCCCACCCGCGACCACCGCCTGGCCGCACCGAGCAAGAACTACCGCTACTCCACGAACCTGCAGGTCGCCATCGACGCCCACACCCGCCTCGTCGTCGCCCTCGGCGACCCGCAGCCCGGCAACCGCAACGACACCGATCAGAACGTTCGACAACCGTCACCGCAGCGGCTTGAATAGCGGTGTGCAGGTCAGCAGGGACCGGCGGAGTTGGCGCATCGGCGCCGCCGCCGACGTGGAATGGATCGCCGGTCACACCACCGTCGGCCTTTCGATCGCCACCGCCATCCCGCCGGTCTTCGAGGCCTACGCGACCACGTACCAGGCCGACGACGTCACCGCCGCCGCCTACGAGCACGCCCTGGTCGAAGACCTCATCACGCACACCCCCGACCAGCCGTGGTGGCTGGCGTACCTCGACACCGGCGCCCATGACGTCGTCTTTTCCCACGCCCCCAGGGTTTCGCTCTACTGGAACTGGCCGTACGTGCTGGTCGAGGCCGGACCCGAGCAGGCCCTCACCTGGCGGATCGGTCACATGCGCCACTCCTGCGGATCGCTACCCGACCTGTTCTTCCCTGCCGACCGGTCATGGCTGGTCTCCGCACTCTGGGACGACACCTGGACCTGCGTCGGCGGCCGGGAACCGCTGATCCGCACCCTCGAACGCGACCCCGTGGCCAACGCCCGCCGGGTCCGACCCGACGAGGACGCGCTGCCACCGGGCCTGACACGCGAGTGACACCCCCCGGGGGGGCTGGCGACGGTTGCGGCGGCGATGTAGCGGCGGCCGTGCGGCGCACGATCAGAATGGTGCGGGTCCGCGGCCTGCCAACGACATCAACACCTGCGTGGCGAGTAGCTTGCGTATGCCGGTGACGGCGACTGTCCCCACCCGATCGTGGGGTAGCTCCAATTGCAGCCCTTGGCCTGCGTTGCGAAGGTCTGTCGTGATCTCGTCCGGACGGAACGTGCCGCCCCAGCCGCTGAGGTCTCCACGCTGGTTGGTACTGAGGGAAGCCATGCCGGAGATGCAGGCGCCGTCGACCAGGATCAGCCTCGCAGGACCCGAGTAGGTCGTCGTCATAGTCATCAACCCTTCAGGATGTAACGCCGTACGCCCCGGGCCCCGGCTGGCTGACAGTCATCATGAGGTGAGGCGTCGAGTCCGACCATGATGTGCTCCACCTGACCCGACCGTACGTGCCTCGACCGTCAGTGCGGCGGCGATGCGGAATTCGGCTCGCCATGGATAAGGGCCGATGCCTGTGTCTGTCCGGCTCATGAGCCAGAGGCGCACCTCGGGCGAGCTGACAGCCGGCCTTGGCAGCTTGCGCCCGAGGTCCGAATCGATCCGAGGAAGAGAACACGGGGGCAATGCCGAGCTGGCCGGCCTTATGCCGATCAGACAATTTTCGCGATGCCGTGGTGAGCGCATGAAACGCCGAACGGCGGCCCGCTGAACCAGTCGGGCCGCCGTTACGGAATGTGGATCAGATCGGGCGGATGTTCTCCGCCTGCGGGCCCTTCTGGCCCTGGGTGATGTCGAACTCCACCTTCTGGTTCTCGTCGAGGCTGCGGAAGCCGCTCGCCGAGATCGCGGAGAAGTGGGCGAAGACATCGGCGCCGCCGCCGTCCGGGCTGATGAAGCCGAAGCCCTTGTCGGCGTTGAACCACTTCACGGTACCTGTAGTCATGTCTGCTCCTTCGCAGGCTGTCAGAGACCGCACTGTGCGGACCCTTACGCCGCCGCGTTGATCACCCGCGTCGAAACGACACGAAAACGAAAGCGCCTGGATGGGTTTCAGATGCCCCATCAGGCGCCGGAAAACGTCTACGGAAATCAAAACTGCAACATGGCTACCGTAGCACACGATCCGTCGTCGATCCCACCGCCGGCCGCCGGCCTGCCCGGTCAGGCATGACGGCGGGGAACCTGGCACTCGTCTGCTCGCCACGCCGCGTGGACGACACGTTGACCGGGTTCACGATGGGCCAACTGAAGGTCACCTCACCCTCACTTGACGGCAGGAAAACATCTCAGCGATAGTTGAGTCAATGATGACTGAGCTTGCTTCCCTGCAAGGGCGCGCTCGGGTCCACGCCGCGCTCGGCGACCCGGCGCGCCTGGCGATCGTGGACGCGCTCACCCTGGGCGACGCCTCCCCCGGCGAGATCGCCCAGGACCTGGGGATGCCGACGAACCTGGTCGCCCACCACGTCAAGGTCCTCACCGACGCCGGCCTCGTGGTCCGTGGCCGGTCCGAGGGCGACCGCCGCCGCACCTACCTGCGGATGCGACCCGAAGCCCTCGCCACACTGACCCCGTCGCCGCTGACCGGCGTCGGTCGGGTGGTGTTCGTCTGCACCCGCAACTCCGCCCGCTCGCAGCTCGCCGCCGCCCTGTGGTCCGAGCGCACCCACACCGCGGCGGCGTCCGCCGGCACGAAACCCGCCGAGCGGATTCATCCGCGCGCCGTCGCCGTGGCCCACCGGCACGGGCTGACCCTGGACCCGACCGCGACCTCCCACGTCGCCGACATCGTGCGCGACGACGACCTCGTTGTCGCCGTCTGCGACAACGCCCACGAGGAACTCACCGGGCCGGGCCGACCCCGGCTGCACTGGTCGGTGCCCGACCCGGTCCGCCTCGACACCGACGACGCGTTCGAGGCCGCGTACGCCGACCTCGCCGCCCGCGTCGACCGCGTCGCCCCCGTCATCACCCCCGCCATGAGCTCGGGAGACCACCGTGACTGACACCAACGCCTACCTGCGCGAAGACCTCTCGGTCGACCAGCAGCTCGCGCTGCGCACCGCCGCCTACCGCCTCGCCGCCGAGTTCGACGGCACCTACGGCACCGAGACCGTGGAGCGGTTCCTGCACGCCAGCTACGACCAGTTCGCCATCGTCAATAGCGTCAACCACCTGCCGCTGCTGGCCGAGCGTCCCCAGGCCGTGGACCGACGAGGTGGTACGCGCCGTCGACGTCGTGGTCATCATGGGCTGCGGCGACGCCTGCCCCCTTCTACCGCGGCACTCGGTATGAGAACTGAAACCTCGACAACCCCGCCGGCCTCACCGTGACCGGTGTGCGGTCGATCCGCGACGAGATCGAACGCCGCGTCCCCCGGCTGCTCGACGAGCTGAACGTCCCCGCCACCCGATAGACCCCGGCCGAGAGCGGTCCGGGACGTCACCGCAATGGGAGAGAACAGACTGATGACCAATGCACTCTGGCGGCGCCTGCTGGCCGAGTTCACCGGCACCGCCCTGCTGGTCACCGCCGTGGTCGGCTCCGGCATCATGGCCACCACCCTCTCCCCCGGCGACGTCGGGTTGCAGTTGCTCGAGAACTCGATCGCCACCGCGTTCGCTCTCGGCACGCTGATCCTGATGTTCGGGCCGGTCTCCGGTGCCCACTTCAACCCGGTGGTCTCCGCCGCCGACTGGTTCCTCGGCCGCCGCACCGGCACCGGCCTCACCGCCCGCGAACTCGGGGGCTACGTCGTTGTCCAGGTCGCCGGGGCGATCGCCGGATCGGTGCTGGCGAACCTGATGTTCGGCCTGGCCGCAGTCGACTTCTCCGGCAAGGACCGCGCCGTCGGGCACCTCTGGCTGGGTGAGGTCGTCGCCACCACCGGTCTGATCCTGCTGGTCTTCGCCCTCGCCCGCTCCGGCCGCGCCCCCGTCGCGCCCGCCGCCGTGGGCGCCTACATCGGGGCCGCGTACTGGTTCACCTCGTCCACCTCGTTCGCCAATCCGGCCGTGACGATCGGCCGTGCGTTCACCGACACCTTCGCCGGCATCGCCCCCACCTCCGTCCCCGGCTTCGTCCTCGCCCAGTTCGTCGGCCTCGCCGTGGGCATCGGCCTCCTGTCCGCGCTCTACCCCGACGCCGGGCGGGCCGCCGACCAGGTGGTGGTGCCCACCGACGACCGGGACCCGACCCTCGACCACCACCGATGACCAGCAAGCCCGAGCACCGGACGACCGACACGTCGTACCGCGGCCTGCTCAACCGGCCGCATCCGGCCGGCCGGTACCGGCTACTCGACCGCAACAGCGACCCCGACCGAACGCTGCCCACGATTCCTGACGAGGCGCCGGTGAACCGGCCCCGCAACCCGTACTGCCAGAGAGGCTGCTGATGTCCGACAAGCCCAGCGTCCTGTTCGTCTGCGTCCACAACGCCGGTCGCTCCCAGATGGCCGCCGGGTGGCTGCGCCACCTTGCCGGTGACGCCGTCGAGGTCCGCTCCGCCGGCTCCGCTCCCGCCGAGACCGTCAACCCCGCCGCAGTCGCGGCCATGCGCGAGGTCGGGATCGACATCACCGACCAGACCCCCAAGCTCCTCGAGTACGCCACCGCCGAGTCCTCCGACGTCATCGTCACCATGGGCTGCGGGGACGCCTGCCCGGTCTTCCCCGGCAAGCGCTACGAGGACTGGAAACTCGAAGACCCGGCCGGCAAGGGCGTCGAATCGGTACGCCCGATCCGCGACGACATCCGGAGCCGGGTCGAGAAGCTGCTCGCCGAGTTGCGCCCCACCGGCTGACCCCGTCACCGCCCGCCCGCCGATCCTCGACGTCGGCGGGCGGCTGCATCCTGAGCAGCAGGCCCGTGTCCGACCCGCACCGCCTGGTCATCATCGGCTCCGGGCCCGCCGGACACACCGCCGCCCGCTACGCCGCCCGCGCCCGGGCACCGGCGGCCGATGGTTGCTCGGACCGCCGGTCACGAACAGCAACATCCCGGCCGCCGGCCGGGATGTGAAGAGGTGCGACAAGCAGGAGTACCGGCTACCAGGACCGAGCCGGGGACGGGGATTTCTCGCTCTGGCGGGCGGCCGGCTCATCGCCCGACGACCTCAATCGAGAGCGGGCCGACCAGTCCTGCCGCCGCGGCCCACGCTACTGCTTCTCGTTCTGCCGCAGGGCTTCCTCGAGCTGGTCTTCCAGGATGATGATCCGGCAGGCGGCCTCCAGTGCGGTGCCCTGATCCACCATCTCGCGAGCCCGCGCGGCCAGACGCAACTGGCAGCGGGAGTAGCGGCGGTGCCCGCCGGCAGAGCGGTGCGGGTTGATCAATCTCGCCTCGTCCAGGCGGCTTGCCGATCCGGAAGGCAACGAGTTCTGCATACTTCGGAGCGACGGGAAGATCGCTGGCGGGCGGCCATGACGGCTTCGGGCTCACCCATGCAGCCGGTTGCTACGTCCGCTCATCGGCGTCCGGACGGCATCCGGGAGCTCGGCGTGACGTCACGTAGCGTGTGATTGCGGCAGTTGAGTGATCTTCGACCCCGCTGCCGAGGTACGTTCCCTCAGCACGGGTCAGACCGGTTCCAGCCGATAGTGCAGGCGTAGCACGAGCGCCCGGTAGAGCCGCAGCTCGTGATCGGTGCGCAGCACGCCACGGTGATCTCGGTAGACGTGGAAGCGCTCGTGGATGGGCACACGCGCCGCGTAGGCCCCCCGACCGTCCCGGACCACGACGTAGGCTCCGTCGGCGCCGAAGACCCCGGAGGGCGAGGACAATACCAACGAACCGTCGGCCTGGACGCTGGGACGTAGAAAGACCTGCACATTGCCAGACTCCAACGGGAACGCCACGTGCACGGAGGGCTGGTCTGAGCCGGGTAACAGCCTGGCTGAGTAGCAGCCGCTGTAGACGAACCCACCGGTGGCGGACAGCGTTCGCAGCCACCCGGCGGCATGCTGCTCGCCGCTCACATCGATCAGGTGCACGACACGCGAGTCCATGCCGTGCGCAACGTCGAGTGGACGGGTAGGCAGCGCGAGTTGCTGGACACGGCGGCCGAAAAGCCGACTTATCAGCTCACCACCCGGCTGAAACAGGGGCGACCACTGCGCCCACACCTCCATCCGCCAGCACGCGGTGTGCTCGTAGAAGTCACGGACCGTCTGGTCCAGGTCGGCGGCGCAAAACCCAGCGCCGTCCAGAACGGACATGGAAGACAACAGCCCACCGCTCGCGACATCCTCGCGCACGGAACCGCCGACCCGCTCGGCCTCGGCGGTGAGCCAGGAGGCCCCAACCGGTCCAGGACCACACGTAGGCGCGTCCAGCCATCGATAGTCGCCGTCGAGGTCCACGCGGCGGCCGACCAGCCGCCACCAGGCGCGTGAGGCCAGGTCAAGCGTCCTGCCGAGCCGCCTGTCGGTCACTGCGCATCCTCCCCGGCAGTCCTGGAGTCGACCCCCGAGCCGCCCACACAGCCCACCGCATCCCGCGCCGTCACAGCATCATGGCATCACGGCAGCAACCCGTCCCGCGCCCAGGCCAGGCCAGGCTACTGGTCAGTCATCCGCTACCTGCAGACTCGGCACGGCGGACCACACAGAGCCATACCCACCCCCAGTCCCGCAGGAGTGGCAACGCCAGCCTGCCGCCGCCGCTAACAGGCACCTCGGACGCGTCGTGCGAAAACCCGGAGTCAAGGTCTCGCCCCTGGGCTGAGGATCGGTGAACGGCTTACCGGGACTCCAGGTACGCCTGTCCGGGGTCTGCCCGAGGGCCGTGGCCCCGTTCCTGCACGACGGCTACCGCTTCCACAATTCGGATTCCGCCGCCCTGTCGCAGCACGTGCGATCGGGCGGTCGGCATATGCCGGCACCCACCGTCCGGAACGTCGTGCCGGCGGCCGCTCATCCGTCCCGGCCGCCCGGTGCTGGCGCGGACTCCATCATCCGGGCGAGCAGCGTGGCCACCGGCACGGTGGCGAGCCCGACCCGGTTGTCGCCGGCCCCGTACGGCAGCCACAGCTCGCCGTCGTGGACGAGCCCGCCGCAGGAGTAGACGACGTTGGGAACGTATCCGTCCCGGTCGGCCTCGTCGGGCATCAGGAGCGCACCCGGGAGCCGCGCGATCACCCGATCCGGCCGGCGCAGGTCGAGCAGGAGCGCGCCGATGGCGTACCGGCGCATCGGGCCGACCCCGTGGGTGAGCACGAGCCACCCGGCGTCGGTGTCGATGGGAGATCCGCAGTTGCCCACCTGGATCAGTTCCCAGCTGTCCCGAGGGGCGTGCAGCGGTACCGGTTCCTGCCACCGGTTCTCGCCGTCCAGTTGGGTCAGGCCGATGGTCTCGCCGTCGGCGCGGCACAGGGCGAGGTGCCGGCCGCCGACGGTACGGGGGAACAGCGCGACGCCCTTGTTACGCACGCCCGGCCCGCGCATCGGGGTGCTCTCGAAGCGGCGCAGGTCCCGGCTGGCCAGCGCGCGGGTGGCAATGTGCCGTCCGTCGTAGGCGGTGTAGGTGGCCCGGTACACCGGTCCGGATTCGTCGGTGAACCGGACGAACCGGGCGTCCTCCATGCCGTTGCTCTCCGCTGGAATGGCCGGCCAGAGCACCCGTTGGCGCAGGGCGGTGTCGGCGGGAAAGGTCGCGGCGTAACTGGCGGCGTTGGTGCGGCGTACGTGTTCGAGGGTGTCCGGTCCGGTGCTGCGGTGGAGCAGGTCCGGTGGCAGGTCGCCGAGCACCCGCTCGAAGGTGGCCTCGTCGTAGCGTTCGGGCAGGGCGTCCAGCACGGTGGCGGTGATCTCGTTGTCGCAGTCCACCTCGGTCAGGCCGGCGGCGAGGAGGTCCCGACGGTGCCGTACGGCGGCCCGTTGCCCGACGACCAGCGGGCCGGACCGGTCGGCGACGGCGAGCCGGCACCCGGGTCCGAGGACCGCGCTGGCGAACCCGATCGACGACACGTGGCCCTCGCCGATCTGGCGCAGGCTGATCGCGACGCGCAACTGCCCGGCGATCAGGCCGGTCTGGTCGGGGTGGGCCACCATCGACGGGTTGCACAGGGCAGCCGCCTCGACCGCGTACTCGTGGCTGAAGTAGGCGCCGATCAGAAGTCGGGTGGTGGGGGAAAGGTCCCGGTCCCGGGCGACGCGGTGCCGGACGAGGTCGTAGTGGTGGTGGAACGTGGCGGCCAGGTCGCGGTGTCGGGCACCGAAGCGGTCGAAGGTGTCCCTCAGGAGCCGGCCGATCTCCTCGTCGTCGAGGTGCGCGACGCGGTCGATGAGCGCCCTCGCGCGGCTGCGTACCAGGGCGGCGTCCTCACCCGGGACGAAGAGCTTGACGATGACCCGGCGTGGGTCCGGGGCGAGGGTGGTGCCGTGCCGGACGGCCAGGGTGCCGGTCACGACCACCGCCGGACGTGTTGCAGGGTGGCGATGAGGGCGAGGGTGGACTCGGCGCCCTGGTTGAGGTTGGGTCCGTGCGGGGTCAACCCGTCGTAGCCGCCACCGGTCGCCGGATCCCACATCGGCGTGCCGACGTCGTTGTCGCCGCGGAACCATCCGACCGCCTGGTGCACTCCGGCCTCCCAGCCGGGGTCGCCGGTGACCGTGGCGGCGGTGGCGCAGGCGTCGGCGAAGGCGGCGACCTCGATCGGTTGCTGGTCGTGGCGCAGCCGCGCCGCGCCGCGCCGCCACCCGCCGGCGGGTACGACCGACAAATGCCCGTCGCGGAGTTGGACGTCGCGCAGCCAGGCCAACATCCGCAGCCCGTCGTCGAGGGGTGGACCGCCGTGGCGCAGCTGACTGGCGGCGATGACGACCTCCGCGAGGGCCGCGCTGGCGTAGGTGAGCCCCTGCTGCGGCCAGGGCCACCGAGGGTCGGACCCGGGGCCGCCGATCGTCGTGGCGGCGTCCGTCAGCAGAGCCGCTGCGGCGGCGTGGGCCGGGTGGCGGCGCAGCACCTCGACGGCGCCGAGCCCGGCGAAGGCCATCGCGTGCGGCGCCGGGGAGCGCCGGTTGGCGCCCCGGCTGAAGGCGACGAGCGCCTCCTCCCGGATCCAGGCGGCGGGACTGCGGGCAGCGGCGGTGCCCAGCCCCCACAGCGCCCGGCCCCACCAGTCACCGAGCCCGGGGGCGTCGGTCCACCGCCGGTCGTGACCGAGCCGGTTGCGGAAGGCGCCGCCGCCGTCCTGGGCGTGGGTCAGGAAGGCGAGGTAGCACTCGGCGAGCCGGAGCACCTCCTCGGTCGGTTCCGGCTCGCGGCTGGTGACGACCAGGCCGCGCGCGACGTCGTCGGTGCAGTAGCCGTGCTCGCGGCGGACGATGGCGTGTCGGGCGTGCTCGAACAGGCCGGTGTCGTCGCTCAGCCGGGTCAGGTGCGCGAAGCCCGGTCCGGGCGCGGTCGGCCGGGGACCGCGGTCCGACGCGCTGGGGCGGCTGGCGGTCGTGGTCACGCCGATGCCGCGCTGACCGCGGGAAGACGGGCGGCGACGAGCCGTTCGGCGAGCGTGCCGTAACGGGCCGCCACCGCCGGCCAGCGCAGGTCCGCGGCGAGCGACCGGACGCGGCCGGCCAGTCGGGCGGCCAGGCCCGGTTCGGTCAGGATCCGCCGGATCGCTGCGGCCAGCGCCGCCGGATCCTGATGGGGTACGACCAGACCGGGGCCGCCGGTGAGCAGCTCGACGGCGTGCGGGAAGGCCGTGGCCACGACGGGTGTCCCGGCGGCCACTGCTTCGATGAGCACCCCGGAGGTGACCTGTTCACGGGAGTCGTAGGGCAGCACGACCACGTCGGCGGAACGGATCAACCGGGCGAGCGAGGCCTGGTCGTGGTAGACGTCCTGGTACTCCACGGCGTGGGCGATGCCCAGCTGCGCGCCGAGCCGGTGCAGTCCCGACCGGTACGCCTCCCCCTGGTGCTCGACCACCTTCGGATGGGTCCGGCCCGCGACGGTGTAGGTGGGTGCCGGGTCGAGGTCCTGCAACTGCGCGAGGGCCCGCAACGACCACTCGACGCCCTTGCCCGGACCGAGCAGTCCCCAGGTCAGCAGGTGTGGGCGGGTACGGCGGTCGGCGGGCACACCGACCTGCTCGGCGGCGCCGTGCGGGATGACCGTGACCTTGCCAGGACGTACGGTGTAGCCGACGAGCAGCCGGTCGCGAGCCGTGTCGGTCATCGTGACAACCGCTCCGGCGGCGGTGACGATCTGCTCCAGCAAATACTTCTGCCGGGCCGAGGGCCGGCGGAGCACGGTGTGCAGGACCACGATGCTGGGCACAGTGAGGCGGCGCAGCAACGGCAGGACGTCCTCGCCGTCGGTCCCGGGGTAGATGCCGTACTCGTGTTGCACGACGGCCACGTCGAAGGTGTTCAGGACGGCGGCGGCGTCCCGCCATCCGGCCTGGGTACGCGTCGACCAGGTGTGCACGACGCCGGGTCCGGCCCGCTGGTCGTCGCCGCGGTCGGTGACCCGGACGATGCCACCGCGCGTGCCGTCGGCGGTCAGGTGGGTGGCGAGCGCGGAGTTGAAGGTGGCCAGTCCACATCGTGTCGGCGGGTGGGTGCTGAGGAATCCGTAGCTGGGCATGAGTGTCGGGCCTTCCGGTTGTCGGCCGCCCCGGGAGTACGGAGACGAGCCTCACGCGGTGTTGGCGCACGTCGGCCAGCGTGTGTGGCCGGCGGAACGGATTCGGGCCCCCGCCCGGCATGGGCGTCGCCCGGCAGGTTCAGCGCCTCGGTCGACGGATGAGGTCGTCGTAGACGGCCAGGTATTCGGTGACCATCCGGTCCGCGCCGAAGCGCTGGCGGGCCCGTGCCCCACAGCCGGCCCGGTCCAGCCCGGCAGCCAGGGTGACGGCGTCAACGGCCTGCTCGACGGTCTGCACGAGAAACCCCGTCACCCCTTCGTCGACGATCTCCGGCATTGATCCTCGCGCGTACGCGACGACCGGCGTGCCGCAGACCATCGACTCCACCACCGACAGTCCGAACGGCTCGTCGAAGGCGATCGGGTGCAGCAGGGCGGTGCTCGCGCCCAGCACCTCCGCACGCCGCCGAGGGCCGACCGACCCGAGGAAGACGACCTGGTCGCCGTCGATGTGGGGGGCCACCTGTTCGGCGAAGTACCGCTCGTCATGCACGATGCCGCAGATGGTCAGCGGCCGGCCGGCGCGGCGGGCGATCTCGATGGCGGTGTGGGTGCCCTTGTCGGGATGGATCCGGCCCAGGGCGGCCAGCCCGGGGCCGGCGTCGCGGGTGAACGGCAGCCCGGTGAGGTCGACACCGTGATGCACCGTGGCGACGTAGTCGAGCTCCGCGCTCCGGTCGGCGGCGGAGATCGACACGTAGGACGAGCGGGCCCGCGCGTACGCGGGGAGTATCCCCGCGCCGGAGAAGCCGTGCACGGTGGTGAGCAGCGGAGCACGACAGTGTTCGGCGAAGGCGAGCGGCAGCCAGTCGAGATGACTGTGCACCAGGTCGAACTGCCCGGAGCGGGCCATCGCGTGGGACACGTGCATCGCCTCCCACACCCGGCCGTCCAGATCCGGATCGTCGGCGTACCCCCGGGGGCACACGCCGTCGAGGGCGGCAGAGGTGACCGAGTCCAGTGTCGCGAAGAGGGTCACGTCCACCCCGCGGGTGACCAGCCCTTCGGCGAGCAGCCCGGTCACCTGCTCCCAGGGGCCGTAGTGGTGTGGGGGTGTCCGCCAGGCGACGGGGCCGAGCAGGGCAACCCTCACGGGCTCGGCGCGTCGGCGAGGTCGGCCGGATCGAGACGCAGGGTGGCGAGCAGCCCGACGTGCTTGTCGGCGTTCACCCGCTCAGGTAGCTCGCGCTCGACCCAGTCGGCCCTGTTCTGCTGTCCGCGCTCGCGCAGCGCCGCAACGATCCTGTACCTGGCGATCTTCATCGTCTGCCCCCTTGAGAAGCCGTTCTGGATGGTCATGGTCATGGTCATGGTCACGGGTGGCGGTGTGAAGGCCCTAATCGAATCCCATAACCGGGCTGCCGAGGCGCGGCGGGCGGTCGACCTGTCGCCGTGACCGGCGAATAGTGCGGCACGTGCCTGCGATCCCCAGGGCGCAGCTGGCGTGGCCAGCATCTCGGCGGTGGGACCCTGTCGATCCGGACCACCCCAGGCTACGCCGGTCCGGCCCGGTCGTGCAGGGTGCCAGCTGACGGGACGCCCGAGAAGCGGTCAGCGGTCGGCAAACGTCGTGATGAGCACCAGCGGCAGAAGCAGGACGGTCACCAGGAGGAACACCCGCAGGCGGAGCGCGCGGACGTCGGGGGTCCGCCCGGTCAGCGGAGCATCCCGGCCCTCAGCTGGGTCAGCGAGCGCTTCAGCAGCCGGGAGACGTGCATCTGGGACAGCCCGACCTGGGTGGCGATCTGCGCCTGGGTCAGGTCGCCGTAGAACCGCATGGTCAGGATCCGACGTTCACGTGGGGGAAGCGCCGCGAGGAGCGGTCGGAGGGTGAGGTAGTCGTCCACGGCTGCGTATCCCGGATCGACGGCGCCGACGAGCGCGAGGCGCTCGGTGCTGTCGACCCCGGCTCGTGGCTCGTCCAGCGACGCCAGGCGATAGACGTCGAGGGCGGCGACTGCGGGCACGAGTTGGGCGACGGTCACCTCCAGGTCGTCGGCGAGCTCTCGATCCGTCGGTTGGCGACCGCGTTGCTGCGCCAGCCTGCCACGGGCCTCGGACACCTGTGCACCCAGTTCCTGGGCGGCGCGTGGGACCCGGATCGCCCAGGCTGTGTCGCGGAAGTGCTTCCGGAGGTCGCCGAGGATGGTCGGGATGGCGTAGCTGGCGAACGGCACGCCCCGATTGCTGTCGTATCCGTCGACGGCCTTGATCAGGCCGAGCGCGCCGACCTGCGCCAGGTCTTCGTGGGACTCCCCGCGACCGGCGTACCGGCGGGCCAGTCGACCCGCCATCGGCAGGTTCGCCTCGATGATCAGGGCCCGTAGCCGTGCATGATCGGGATCTTCGACGTTCAGAGCTGCGCGTCGACGCAACAGTTGTTCGCTGTCCCCCGTGGCCGGGCTCAGCTTCGGAGGGGACGAAACGGTCATGGGTGTCACGGTGGAGGTGACCATTGTTCCACGCCCCTAACGGGCTGGTGGCAGCGAGAGTGGCGGCCACCGGGGACCCGGGCGACGCTGTCACCGTACGCCTTCGTCTCCCCGCCCGACACCCCTGGAAGCCGCGCTCTCGGAAGCCGACCCGGCTGCGGAGCCGGTCGTCAGCCGGGCCGGTTGGCGACCGGTCCCGGCACGAGTTGCTCGGAACCGTCGATGACCGCCTGGGACAGTTCGGACAGTCGCCGGTTGCGGCTGCGGGCCCCGTCGCGCAGTATCGCGAAAGCTCGGTCCACGTCCACCTGAAGGCGTTCGGCGAGAACCCCCTTGGCCTGTTCGATCAGAACGCGGCTGTTCAGGGCGGTCTGCAGCTGTTCGGTGAGGATTTCGCGTCGGTGGATGGCGCGCTGTTGCAGCAGTCCGATGGTGGCCACGTCGGCGAGTGCCTGACCGATGCGGAGCTTGCCCTTGTCGAGGGCCCCCGGCCTGACCTCGAAAAGGTTCAGCGCGCCGATGACCTCGGAGCGTAGGCGCATGGGCAGGGCGTGCACCGCGGCGAAGCCGACATCGGCCGCGGCGGCGGTGAACCGCGGCCATCGGGCAGTGGTCAGGGTCAGGTCGGCGACCGACACCGGTTGCCCGGTACGGAAGCAGTCGAGACAGGGCCCCTGGTCGGTCTGGAGCTGGAACTGCTCGAGCAGTCGGGTGCGTTCGGAGGAGGCGGCAACCACCTGTAGCGTGCCCCGCTGGTCGGTCAGGAGCAGCCCGGCCGCCGACACACCCAGCAGCTCGACGCACCTCTCGGTCAGCGCGTGCAGGAACTCGATCACGTCGAAATCGTCGACGAGGGTGTCGGCCATCTCCACGAAAACGTCGGCCAGCGCGGTCACGGCCATGTCAGTCACCTCGTCAATCGGTGGTTGCGCCGGTCGCCCGACGGGATGGTCCGTAACGCGCTGTCCTGGCACCGGTGCCCTTGTTCCCCCATTTTGGTCACCAGGTGTCCCGCCGCGCGACGCCGCCGCGCGACCGGCGGCTCACCGGACCGCGACGGTGCTCGAAGCTTGCCAATCCCAGGCGAACCTGGATCTGCCCTGCTTTCTTCACGGCGTGGTTCAGCGGCAAGGCGAGCTGTAGCCAGTGGAGAGAGCGTTTCGGATAGCTGGAGACGCTGCTATCGAACAACCAACGAGATCGACGCCTGGCACGCGCCCACCGTGCGCGCCGGATGGAGGTCAGCTCGGTGGCGCTCAGCTTCGGCACGGCGTAGATGTATCACGAACTTGTTTGAGATGTTGATGTTAACCATGCCCACCTTGCCGCCGGTCAGGGCCCCGACTCGGACCCGGGTGTCCGCGCGTCGTCGCCCCGGGGCTCGTAGTCGAACCAGTCGAAGCGGACGCTGCCGGCTGCCGCGTACATTCCGATCACCCGGCCGGTGAAGCCACCGGCGACCTCCGTCGACAGGTAGCGGCCGTCCAGTGTGGTCAGCACGTCGACCGCGCCGTCCGCCTCCTCGATCCCGAACTGGAGCAGGTCGGGCTCCTTGCTCGGGTGCCAGTCACCGGGCGACGGGGCGATCACGTCGAGGCGGAGGCGGACCGGGCCGGCCGTGACCGAGCGGGTGGCCACCGTCGACAGCACCGTTCCGATTCGGGCGACCACCCGGACCTCTCCGTCGCCCGCCTCGATCTCGTAGTGGTGCCGCTCGTCGAGGCGTACCGCGAGCCCGCCGCGCCCTGCGGTCGCGTCCATCGACGCGCCGCGCGCCCGGAGCGTGAGCCAGCCGGGATGTTCCGTCAGCGACCAGCTCTCGGCGGGCCGGGACCGCACCGAGATCCAGCGCGGATGCAACCCGTCGTTGTCGAAGTCGTCCAGCACGGGCAGCGGCACCGGGTGCGCGGCCCACGGCGGCGCCGTCATGACCGGCGCGACCTCGCCCACCACCGGCCAGCCGTCGGTCCAGGTCACCGGGGCCAGGAAGGTCTCCCGCCCGAGTACGTGCCAGCCGGGGGTGCCGCCACCAGGGCGTACGCCGGTCCCAGGCGAGGTCCGGGTCGATGCCGTTGACCCCCGGCACCCGGACCGGGTCCGACCAGGGGCCAGCCGGGTCAGTGGCGGTGTAGATCAGGTTTCCGCCGCCGCCGACGCTGGTGACGATCAGCCAGAAGCGCCCGTCGTGGTGGCGCAGGGTCGGCGCGTAGACGCCTGCGCAGGACGGCATCGTGGGCGGCAGCACCAGTTGGCTGGGCCGGTCCAGCACGTTGCCGATCTGCTCCCAGTGCACCAGGTCCCGGCTGTGGAAGAGGGGCACCCCCGGGAAATACTCGAAGCTGGAACAGGCCAGGTAGTAGTCGTCGCCGACCCGGCAGACGCTCGGGTCCGGGTGCAGACCGGCGAGCACCGGGTTGGTGAATACGCCGTCGGTCCAGCCGTTCGCCCCGGGCCTCGTGCGGGACTGAGTCAATGCCATCCAACGCCTCTCTGAGTTCGGGATTGTCCGTGAGCGCGGGTCACCTGGCAAGGTCGGGCGCCGTGCTGCCGAGGGGTCGTGCCCGGTCACGACAATGGACTGGGGCATAGGTCTTCCTGATTCCGCGCCGCTCCCGACGAAGCCTTTTTGGTGCTCTCGCCGGAAATTCGCCTACAAAATCGTGCGAGTTATTCGAGGATCTCTTCGACGGTCTCGGCCCGAATGAACGGCCGTGGGTCGCGTTCTTATTCGGCGATCCAGGAACAGATGTCGACTTCCAGGGTCGGGACCTGTCGAGGGCCTGAAGCTGACTCTTCTCGTCCACGCAGAGCACGACGGCCCGCCCGGGCGGGTGTGGTAGAGCCCGACGACGTCGGCGACCTTCCCGATGAACAGCGGGTCTGTGGAGTTAGAAATGCCGGCCAGGTGTGGCTTGAGGCCGGAATCCCCCAGATCAACCCAATCGTGAAGTTCGACGGCCCAACTTCTCGGCCACCGACCCTCATGACCAGCGGGTGGCGTTGCGCGAGCCTCCCTCCAACGTCGCCACCACCCCGTTTCGACCTGGTCGAGGCTGATCGACGGCGGGGCGGTCCGGCCCACTGCCCGTCCATCAGCCCGTCCAGCCGCAGCTTCACAAACCGCCGCCACTTGCCCACCGCGCGACTCTCCACATCCACCACCCCCGCCCACTCGTCAAACGAATTTTCGGCGCAGCACACTTGACGAGCGCCACGCCTTGCTTCCCGATTACGAGGGTGGCGTGTTAGCGCGCACATGACGCCCGTTATCAGACTCTCGTTGTCTGTCGACCCATACATCACCCTCAGGGATTTTGTTGTGGATTGGGCAAGTTGTCTTCGGATGCCCAGCGGCCTGATCTCGCGTTTCGGGAGCGCTTCCAAGCCAAATCCCCACTATTTCAGGAAGATTTCCGGCAAGTCTGAGCGATGCCTTGACAGCACATGTGAGCGATAACATTATGAACTCCCCGTTACGTTCGCGGCTGGAGTGGCGCATGAAGGTATCCGTGGGTCCTGGTGTCTCCGCTGCTTCAGGTGGGCTGCGACGCGTCTCGCTGGGAGTCGTGGGGACCCTCCTGTGTGCCGGCGTCGTGTCCGTCGGTGGTGCGGCCCAGGCCGCCGACGGCTGGTCGCCCGAGTCGTCGTACACGTCAACCGACCGGGGCGACGGGACGTACTCCGTACCGCTGCTGCGCTCCGACGTGCCGGACATCAGCGTCGAACGGGTTCCGGCCGCCGAGAACGACGAGGGCCGGGACATCTACTACATGATCAGCACGACGATGCACCTGAGCCCGGGTGCGCCGATCATGAAGTCCTACGACCTCGTGAACTGGGAGACGGTCAACTACGTCTTCGACCGGGCGAGCATCGGCGACTCGTTCTCCCTGCGCAACGGCCAGAACTCGTACGGTCAGGGGCAGTGGGCCTCGTCGCTGCGCTACCACGACGGCATGTTCTACGTCGCCTTCAACACCAACAACCTCAACGGCGCGTACATCTACCGCACGGCCGACATCGAGGACGGCGCGTGGCAACGCACGGCCCTCGGCCGTGGCCTGCACGACCCGTCGCTCTTCTTCGACGTCGACGGCACGCCGTACATCTTCTACGGCTCGGGCGGCACCAGCGCGGTACGCCTCAACGCCGGCCTGACCGCGATCGAGCAGGACTACCCGAACATCTTCACGGCAAGCGACTACGCCGGTAAGTTGTTCATCGGCGGCCTGTTCGAGGGTGCCCAGTTCTACCGCATCGACGGCTGGTACTACGCCGTCATCATCACCTGGCCCTCCGGCCAGGGGCGTCAGGTCGTCATGCTCCGCTCGAGGGATCTGCTCGGGCGGTACACCTCCGCCGGCGGCGTCAACACCTACGAGGCACGCGGCGTGCTCAACTCCAACGGCTTCGCCCAGGGCAGCCTCGTACCGGTCTCCCGCGCCGACGGCGGGACCGACTGGCACGGGATGTTCTTCCGCGACACGTTCCCGATCGGTCGCATCCCCGCGCTCATCCCCGCCACCTGGTCCGACGGGTGGCCGACCTTCGGCAACAACGGGGTCGTGCCGGTCGACGGCGAGTTCGCCAAGCCGATCCGGCTCAGCCCGGTCGAGGAGGCCCTCGAACGGCAGAAGAGCCTCGTCGCCTCGGACGACTTCGCCAACGACGCGCCGCACAAGGCGTACCTGGACGAGGAGTGGACGATTCCCGCGCCGCCCGACCTCGACGAGTCACTCCTCGGCGTCGAGCTGCTGGGCAACGCCGGCTTCGAGTCCGGGGGCGTCGCGCCGTGGGCCGCGCAGTTCGGGGCCACGCTCGGCCTGGATCCGGCCGAGCGCGCCTCGGGCTCGGCGGCGCTGCGGGTCGGCAACCGCACGCTCAACGGCTCCGGCCCGAACCAGTACCTGAACGGCAAGCTCCAGCACGGCGTGACCTACACCGTGTCGGCGAAGGTCAAATACGCGTCGGGGCCGAGCAGCGTGCGGTTCAACCTCGCCGCGGACTGGGGCTCGGGCGTCCAGGTGATGGCGTTCGGCACCGTGCCGGTCGGGCGGTGGACGACGGTCACCGGCCGGTACACCTTCCCGACGACGGCGAACCTCAACAACGTCAAGTTCGCGGTGGAGACGCCGTGGGGCAACCCGCAGCCGCCGTCGTCCAGCGTGGAGTACCTCATCGACGACGTCTCGATCGTCGGGCAGCCGGTGACAACCGAGTACCCGACCGAGGCGGAGATCGCCCCGAACGGCTCGCGGCTGGACATGGCGTGGGAGTGGAACCACGCCCCGGACAACCGGTACTGGTCGCTCACCGACCGGGACGGTTGGCTGCGGCTGACCACCGGCAAGGTGGTCACCGGCCAGTACGTCTACACGAAGCTGTCGAACCGGGCGGAACTGGCCTGGTTCGAGGAGGCGCGCAACACCCTCTCGCAGCGCACCTTCGGTCCGCGCCAGTCGGCCGAGACCCGGATGGACATCTCCGGTATGAAGAACGGCGACGTCGCCGGGCTGGCCGCCTACAACCGCGGCTTTTCGTACGTGGCGGTGAAGCGCGTTGGGGGCCAGAACACGCTGGGCGTGGTCAACCGGGTGCAGCCGTTCGCGGTCGACCTCGACCAGGCCGCGCTGGAGAACTTCCTGCCGGGCACGACGGTGCCGCTGGGGAACGCGACCGAGGTGTACGTGAAGGCCGATCTGGACTTCGCGTCGCCGGTCGGACAGCTCTGGACGACCTTCTACTACAGTCTCGACGGACTGACCTGGACCCGGCTCGGCAACCGGGTCGGTCCGCAGACGCTCGACGGCAGCCTCGCGCACTTCATGGGCCACCGGGTCGGCCTGTTCAACTACGCCACCCAACAGACGGGCGGACGGGTCGACTTCGACCACTACCTGCTCAGCGACACGCTGACCGCGCAGGGCCTGCCGCTGGACACCAGCGAACTCGACGCGGCCATCGCGTACGCGGAGACGCTCGACAGCCGCCACTACCCGACGGACGCCTGGACGGCGATGCGGGCCGCGCTCGCCACCGCGAAGGCGGCCCGGGCCGGTCGGTTCGGCACCCAGAACCAGATCGACGCGCCGGAGCGGACGCTCGCCTACCGGTTGGCCCGGCTCGGCGTGCTCCGGGCCGCCCCCAGCCTGCCGGTGACGGCGAGCGCGCAGGCGCGGTGCGTCGGGGCCCGGGCGTACGTCGCGGTGCAGGCGCACAACGGCCACAACGCACCCGTCGACATCACCCTGGAAACCGCCCACGGCACCCGGACGTT
>NZ_SMKJ01000399.1:0-4768 GCF_004348615.1 Micromonospora sp. KC207 | reverse complement strand
CCCCGCCGTTGTCCTCGTTGGCCCTGTTCACCGCCTCGACCAGCACGTCGGTGTCACACGGCAGTTCCTTGGCGTCCTTGCCCTGCCAGTCCTTGCTGTCCTTGCCCTGCCAGTCCTTGTTCTGCCAGTCGTCCTGGCCACCGCGGGCGTCCTGGCCACCGCGGGCGTCCTGGCCACCGCGGGCGTCCTGGCCACCGCGGGCGTCCTGGCCACCCTTCTTGTCGTCCTTCTCGCCGGAGACCGGGTCGGGCTTGCCGGCGTCACTGACGTTCTTCTTCGGCGTCGACGACTGCGCGTCCGAGAGTCGGTCCGCGCCGCCGGACTTGTCATCGCGAGCGGCCAGGCCGCCCAGTGCCGCCAGGCCGACCACGCCGGTCAGTCCGGCGACGCCCGCAGCCACCCAGAGTTTCCGCCGCCCTCGTGCCGGTGTGCCCGCGGGCGGGCCACCGTCAGGTGTCGTTATGTCATTGGACATCAGAGCCTTCCGCCCTTTCCTGCTGCCAGACGGGGTCGCATCGCTCGAAGCGGTGCGACCGGCCACAAATGGGTTTGTAGCCTCTGATAACCACCGTATGAGAAGGTTCCTCGCGAGAGGCATGAATCCGAAAAACGCCCGCATTCGTCTCACCTCGGGCGTGACGCGTCAACCGGCGGCCCGGGGGAAGTGGGTGAGCAGCGCAGACGTCAACGGGCCCTGCCGCCGGTCGCGACGACGTCAATCGTCGTGACCGGCGGCAGGGCCCGTCGCGTGGTCGTACCCCTGGATCAGCCCGGCAGGCGCGGACCCGCCTCGCGCTGCTCGGCCAGCCAGGTCTCCACCTCGTCGGCGGCGCGCGGCAGCCCGGCGGAGAGGTTCACGGCGCCTGTCGCGGTGACCAGGATGTCGTCCTCGATCCGGATGCCGACGCCGCGCAATTCCTCCGGGACCAGGTCGTCCTCGGGCTGGAAGTACAGCCCCGGTTCCACGGTGAGCACGTAGCCCTCGCCGAGCGCGCCGTCGCGGTACGCCTCCTTGCGGGCGTTCGAGCAGTCGTGCACGTCGATGCCGAGCATGTGCCCGAAGCCGTGCAGCGTCCACCGGCGGTAGACGGTCGACTTCTCGTCCATCGCCTCGTCCACGCTCACCGGCAGCAGGCCCAGGTCGTGCAGCCCCTCGGCGAGCACCCGCATGCAGGTGCGGTGCACGTCCTTGAACGGCACGCCCGGCCTGATCGCGTCGATGCCGGCCTGCTGGGAGGCGTACACGACGTCGTAGACCTGGCGTTGCAGCGGGTTGAACCGGCCGTCGACCGGCAGCACCCGGGTGACGTCGGCGGTGTAGAGGTTGCGGTTCTCCACGCCCATGTCCATCAGCAGCAGCTCACCCGGCCGGGTGGTGCCGTGGTTGTGCACCCAGTGCAGGATCGTGGCGTGCTCGCCGGCCCCGACGATCGAGCCGTAGCCGACGTCGTTGCCGTCGTGCCGGGCGCGCAGCGCGAAGATGCCCTCCAGCAGCCGCTCCGAGACGCCCCGGTCGGCCGGCAACACCCGGGCGACGTCCTCGAAGCCGCGCACGGTGGCGTCGATCGCGTCCTGGAGTTGGGCGATCTCCCACTCGTCCTTGACCAGCTTCAGCTCGGAGACCGCGATGGCCAGTTCCCGGTCGCGGGCCGGCTGGCCCTCCTCCCGGGGCCCGTCGTACGGGCGCACGGCCGCGTCGACCCGGGCGTCGAAGCCGCGCAGCACCCGCGTCCGCCCCGGCGCCAGGTCGGCCAGCGCCGCCTCCAGCTCGGCCAGGTCCGCGGTGGGCAGGCCCAGCTCGGTCGACTTCTCCGCGAGGGTGTGCCGCCGGCCCACCCACAGCTCGCCGTGCCGGCTGCGGAAGAACTCGTCGTTGTCCCGCGAGGAGCGGGGCCGCATGTACAGCACCGCGTCGTGCCCCGAGCCGTTCGGCCGCAGCACGAGCACGCTGTCCGGGTCGGGGTCGCCGGTCAGGTACGCGAAGTCGCTGCCCGGCCGGAACCGGTACTCGGTGTCGTTGGCGCGTACCTTCTCCCCGCCCGTGGGGATGACCAGCGTCTCGCCCGGGAAGGCCGCGGAGAGCGCGGCCCGCCGCTTGGCGTGGTTCGGCACCTCCACCCGGGGGCCGATCGGCAGGGTAGTGTCCCGCCAGCCCTGACGCATGAACGACAGGAACGCCTCCGGAAAATCCGGGTCGTGCGACTCGGTGCCGTCGTCCGGCGGCTGGCCGTCCGTCCGGTCCTCGCTCATGATCCGCTCCCTCCGCCTCGTTCCTGTCCAGACGGTACCCCGCACACGCGGGTGCGGAGACCCTGTGGTGCCCGCGACGGCCGCCCTCGCCGCGTGGAAAGATGACGACCATGTGCGGACTCCTGGCCTTCTTCAGCGCTAACGGCAATGCCGCCGCCCACCGCGATCACATCGCGGGGGCGTTGGAATGCCTGCACCACCGCGGACCGGACGAGACCGGGGTCGAGGTGGTCGGTGACGCGGGCGGCCGGTACGCCGACGGGGTGTTCGCGCACAAGCGCCTGGCGATCATCGACGTGGCGTCCAGCCACGAGCCGTTGCCGTACGCGGGCGGACGCTACCTGCTGACCTTCAACGGCGAGATCTACAACTACATCGAGCTGCGCGACGAGCTGGTGCGCGCCTTCGGCGCCCAGTTCGCCACCGCCGGCGACGGCGAGGTGATCGTCGCCGGCTACCACTACTGGGGCGAGCAGGTGCTCACCCGGCTGCGCGGCATGTTCGCCTTCGTCATCTGGGACCGCCAGGAGCGCCGGGCGTTCGGCGCGCGCGACAACTTCGGCATCAAGCCGCTGCACTACCTGGAGACCGCCGACGGGCTCTACCTCGCCTCGGAGAAGAAGGCGCTGCTGCCGTTCGCCCAGTCGGCGTACGCCGGGGACGCGGGCATCGACACGGCGAACCTGAGCCACTACCTGACCCTCCAGTACGTCCCGGAGCCCGGCACCCTGCACCTGGGGATCAGCCGGATCGGGTCGGGGGAGTACCTGACCTGGACCCCGGGCGGCCGGATCGACGTGCGTCGCTGGTACCGCCCGGTGTTCCGGCCCGCCCCGGTCGCCGACGAGCAGCGGCTCTACCACCAGATCCGGGAGACGCTGCGGGAGAGCGTCCGGATGCACATGCGTTCGGACGTGCCGGTCGGCTCGTTCCTGTCCAGCGGCATCGACTCCACCGCCGTGGTGGCCCTGGCCCGCGAGTTCAACCCGCACATCCTCACCTTCACCGTCGGCTACGACGTTGCCGGGTACTCGGAGATCGACGTCGCCCAGGACTCGGCCCGGCACCTCGACGTGACCACCATCCCGACCAAGATCGGGCCGCAGGACATGATCGACGCGCTGCCGAAGATCGTCTGGCATCTGGACGACCCGGTGGCCGACCCGGCGCTGGTGCCGCTGTATTTCGTGGCGAAGAAGGCCGCCGAGCACGTCACCGTGGTCCTCTCCGGCGAGGGTGCCGACGAGTTCTTCGGCGGGTACACCATCTACCGGGAGCCGTTGTCCCTCGGCGCGGTCAACGGCCTGCCCGACGGGGTGCAGAAGGGGCTGCGCGCGGTCTCCAAAGCCATCCCGCAGGGGGTCAAGGGCAAGAGCTTCCTGGAGCGTGGCACCACCCCGATCGAGCAGCGCTACTACGGCAACGCCCGGATGTTCACCGAGGAGGAGAAGCAGCACCTGCTGCGCCGCTACGACCCCTCGGTGCGCTACACCGACGTCACCGCCCCGATCTACGCCGAGTGCACCGAGCTCGACGACGTGACCAAGATGCAGTACGTCGACCTCTACACCTGGCTGCGCGGCGACATCCTGGTCAAGGCCGACCGGATCTCGATGGCGCACTCGCTGGAGGTCCGGGTGCCGTTCTTGGACAAGGAGGTGTTCGACGTGGCGGCCACCATCCCGGTGGACCTGAAGCTCCCGCCGCGCTCCGACGCCACCAAGTACGCCATGCGCCAGGCGCTCCAGGGCGTCGTGCCGCCGGCCATCGTCAACCGCAGGAAGCTGGGCTTCCCCACCCCGACCCGGGTCTGGCTGCGCGGCGAGATGTACGAGTGGGCCCGCTGGGTGCTCGCCAACTCCGGCGCGGGCGAGCTGATCGACCTGCCGTACGCGATGCGGCTGCTGGAGGAGCACAAGCGGGAGGAGGCCGACCACTCCCGCAAGGTGTGGACCGTGCTGATCTTCTGCATCTGGCACGCGATCTTCGTGGCCAAGACGCTCGACCCGGGCATCCAGCGCAACCAGTCGGCGCTGCTGACGAAGCCGGTCGTCGGGTCCATGGTCCGCTGAGCGGGCGATCCCCGGTCCGCTGAGCCGGACGAGGAAGGGCCCCCGCCGAGGCGGGGGCCCTTCTCGTGTGCGCCGCGCCCGATTGGCGGCGGCTCGCCGCCGCACCCGACGGGCGGGCACGGGATCACACGCGGGTGCAGCTCACCGTCGGCAGCGAGCTCGTGCCGCTGCTGCCGGCGACGAAGCCGAAGGTGGTGGTGCCCTCCGGCGCGACCGTGCCGTTGTAGGGGCTGTTGGTGACCGTCACCGTCGACCCGGACGTGGTGTACGTGCCGTTCCACAGGCTGTGGATGGTCTGGCCCGTCTGCCAGGTCAGGGTCGCCCTCCAGCCGGCGAAGGGCGTCGAGCCGTGGTTCATGATGGTCACCTCGCCCTGGAACCCGCCGGACCAGGAGCTGACCACCTTGTAGACCGCCATGCAGTCACCGCCGGCCGGCGGCGTGGTC
>NZ_SMKJ01000398.1:0-4770 GCF_004348615.1 Micromonospora sp. KC207 | reverse complement strand
GCTCTACGGCACCCAGCGACCCGCCCGCCCCGAGCCGGCCCGCTGATATCGGCTGCCTATCGCTTCACCACCAGCTCCGGGTGGTCGGCGAGGTACTGCTCGGCCCGACCCTCCTCCAGCGCGGTCAGGAACTGCCGGCCGACCGGCTTGAGCTGCTCGCCACGGTAGGCGCTGCCCCGGCCCACCCCCTCACCGGGCAGCCCGACCAGGACGAGCCGGTCGGCGGGCAGCCCGCCGAGGGCGTACGCGAGGTCGACGATCCGCGGCCCGCCGGCGTAGACGAGGGTGTCGCCGAGCGCGCCGACGACCTGCTCGACCCGGTCCGGCTGCCGGGGCAGGCCCTCGGCCTGCATCTTCGTCATCAGCGCCCGGATGAGCTGCTGCTGGTGGCGCTGCCGGGCGTAGTCGCCGCCGTCGAGGCCGTAGCGCTGCCGGGCGTAGTCCAGCGCCTGCCAGCCGTTGAGGTGCCGCTCGCCCTTGGCGTAGACCATCTGCGGGCCGACGTAACCGCCGCCGCTCGGCGCCGGGTCGCGGTGCCGGCCGTCCGGCCGCCGGTGCAGCGAGACGGTCCGCTGGTCGACGTAGAGGTCGACCCCGCCGACGGCGTCCACCAGTTTCTCGAAGCCGGAGAAGGTGACCACCGCGCCGGCGTCGAAACGCAACCCGGTGTACCCGCTGACGGTGCTGCGCAGCAACTCGTACCCCTGGGTGGTGCTCGGCTGCTTCGGCTTGCCCGGCACCCGGCTGCCGTAGCTCATCGCGTGGGTGAGCTTGGTCTTCCCGCCCCGGTACCCGGCTTTCGGGTACGCCGGGATGTCGACCAGCAGGTCCCGGGGGAGCGAGAAGAGGTACGCCCGGTCCAGCTCCCTCGTCACGTGCGCCACCAGCACGGCGTCGCCGTGCGGCTCCCAGCCGGGCACGCTGACCCGGGTGTCCACGCCGACCAGCAGCAGGTTCAGCGGCCCGGTGACGTCGGCCCCCGGCGACGCAGTGGGGCTCGGCGCGGCCGGCGACGGCGTGGGCGCGGCGGTGATCCGCCCGGCGCCGCGCTCGCTCTGTCGGTCGGCGACCAGCCGGGCGGCCACCGTCGCCCCGCCTGCCACCACGACGGCCGCCGTGACGACGGCCAGCGCCACCCGCCACCGCCGACGCCCGGTTCCAGCCTCTCCAGCCATGTTGCACCCCCGCCCCTA
This sequence comes from Micromonospora sp. KC207, assembly GCF_004348615.1. Classification (NCBI taxonomy): domain Bacteria; kingdom Bacillati; phylum Actinomycetota; class Actinomycetes; order Micromonosporales; family Micromonosporaceae; genus Micromonospora; species Micromonospora sp. KC207. The sequence continues at coordinate 3,577 of NZ_SMKJ01000398.1, read as the reverse complement.
CAACGCTCCCGAGACCGCGCCGGGTTGCGGCTGCTGAGCTTCGGATCACCGGCGGCGGGAGGATGATCCCGCGGAAACCGGCTCTGGCACGAGAGCTACTCGTCGGTAATGATGCGTCCATGCGGTACGACGTGCTCGTCATCGGGTCCGGCTTCGGCGGCAGCGTCACCGCGCTGCGGCTGGCCGAAAAGGGGTACTCCGTCGGCGTCCTGGAGGCCGGGCGGCGCTTCGCCGACGACGAGTTCCCCGAGACCTCGTGGCGGCTGCGGCGATTCCTGTGGGCCCCGAGACTCGGCTGCTACGGCCTGCAACGGATCACCCTGCTCCGCTCCGCCGACCGCAAGTCCGGCGGCGGGGTGCTGGTGCTCTCCGGCGCGGGCGTTGGCGGCGGCTCGCTGGTCTACGCGAACACCCTCTACGAGCCCCTCGACGCGTTCTACGCCGACCCCCAGTGGCGGGACGTCACCGACTGGCGGGCCGAACTGGCCCGGCACTACGACCAGGCGAAACGGATGCTCGGCGTCACCCCGTACCCGATGCACACCCCGGCGGACCGGGCGATGCGGGCGGTGGCCGACCGGATGGGGGTCGGGCACACCTTCCACGCCACCCCCGTGGGGGTGCACATCGGCCGGCCGGGGGAGCCGGCCGCCGACCCGTACTTCGGCGGTGCCGGCCCGGAGCGCACCGGCTGCACGCACTGCGGGGCGTGCATGACCGGCTGTCGGCAGGGGGCGAAGAACACCCTGGTCAAGAACTATCTGTGGTTGGCCGAGCGGCTCGGCGTCGAGGTGCACCCGCTGACCACCGTCGCCGCCGTGCGCCCCGCCGCCGGGGGCGGGTACCGGGTGGAGACCGTCCGTACCGGCGCCTGGGTGCGCAGCCGCCGCCAGGCGTGGCACGCCGACCAGGTGGTCTTCGCGGCCGGGGCGCTCGGCACCCAGCGGCTGCTGCACGAGATGAAGGCCACCGGCGCGCTGCCCCACCTCTCCGACCGCCTCGGCGAGCTGACCCGGACGAACTCCGAGGCGATCCTCGGCGCGTCCGTGCCCCCCGGGCGGGCCCGCACCGAGGGGCTCGACTTCACCGAGGGGGTGGCGATCACCAGCTCGTTCCACCCCGACCCGCAGACGCACATCGAGCCGGTCCGCTACGGGCGCGGCTCCAACGCGATGGGGCTGCTCCAGTCGCTGCTGGTCGACGGCGGCCCGCACCGGACCCGCCGCTGGCTGGTCAGCCTACTCACCCAGCCCCGCCTCGCCGCCCGGATGCTCTCCGTTCGCGACTGGTCGCAGCGCACCATCATCGCGCTGGTCATGCAGTCCGCCGACAACTCGCTGACCACCCGCTGGCGGCGCGGCCCGTTCGGCCGGCGACTGGTGTCCGTCCCCGGTCACGGCGCGCCCAACCCCACGTGGATCCCCGCCGGCAACACCGCCGCGCGGCTGCTCGCCGAGGAGATCGGCGGCACGCCGGGCGGGTCGCTCACCGACCCGTTCGACATCCCGATCACGGCGCACATCCTCGGCGGGGCGGTGATCGGGGCCACGCCGGCCGACGGGGTGATCGACCCGTACCACCGGGTCTACGGGCACCCTGGGCTGCACGTGGTGGACGGGGCGGCCGTGTCGGCGAACCTCGGGGTGAACCCGTCGCTGACCATCACCGCCCAGGCGGAACGGGCGATGTCGTTCTGGCCCAACCGGGGCGAGGAGGATCCCCGGCCGCCGCTGGGGGCCCCGTACCGGCGGGTGGTGGCGGTGGTGCCGGTGCGGCCGGCCGTACCGGCACACGCGCCCGCCGCGCTGCGCGCGTAAGGAAGGGCCCCTTGTTAACGCCTACGGTAGAGAAGGGTCCCCTTCTCACCACGCGAAGCCGCGGCGCGCCGAAGCCGCGCCGCGGAAGGGCGGACGGGGTCCGCGCCGGAGCGGTGGTGACTGTCGGTAGGCTTCCTGCCCATGAGCACGCCTCGTCCCGTCCTCGTGGTGGACTTCGGAGCCCAGTACGCCCAGCTCATCGCGCGCCGGGTGCGCGAGGCGAGGGTCTACTCGGAGATCGTGCCGCACTCGATGCCGGTGGCCGAGATGCTGGCGAAGAACCCGGCCGCGATCATCCTGTCCGGCGGTCCGGCCAGCGTCTACGCCCCCGACGCCCCGCAAATCGACGCGGGGATGTTCGAGGCCGGCGTGCCGGTCTTCGGCATCTGCTACGGCTTCCAGGCGATGGCCCAGGCCCTCGGCGGCACGGTCGCGCGCACCGGCAACCGTGAGTACGGCGGCACCCCGCTGCGCACCCGCGCCGAGGCCGGGGTGCTGCTGCGCGAGCTCCCGGCCGACCTGCCGGTCTGGATGAGCCACGGCGACTGCGTGACCGAGGCCCCCGCCGGCTTCGCGGTCACGGCCGAGTCGGCCGGGGCCCCCGTCGCCGCGTTCGAGGACCTGGCCGGTCGCCGCGCCGGCGTGCAGTTCCACCCGGAGGTGGGGCACACCGCGCACGGCCAGGAGATGCTCTCCCGGTTCCTGTACGACATCGCCGGCGTCGAGCCGACCTGGACGCCCGAGAACATCATCGACGAGCAGGTGGCCCGCATCCGCGAGCAGGTCGGCGACAAGGAGGTCATCTGCGGCCTGAGCGGCGGTGTCGACTCGGCGGTCGCTGCCGCGCTCGTGCACCGGGCCGTCGGTGACCAGCTCACCTGCGTCTTCGTCGACCACGGCCTGCTGCGGGCGGGCGAGGCCGAGCAGGTGGAGAAGGACTACGTCGCCGCCACGGGGATCAAACTGAAGGTGGTCGACGCGGCCGACCGCTTCCTCGGTGCGCTGGCCGGGGTGACCGACCCGGAGCAGAAGCGGAAGATCATCGGCCGGGAGTTCATCCGGGTCTTCGAGGCCGCCGCCCGGGAGGTCGCCGCGCACGGCGACGTCGAGTTCCTGGTGCAGGGCACCCTCTACCCGGACGTGGTGGAGTCCGGCGGCGGCACGGGCACCGCCAACATCAAGAGCCACCACAACGTCGGCGGCCTGCCGGAGGACCTGAAGTTCGCCCTGGTCGAGCCGCTGCGCACACTGTTCAAGGACGAGGTGCGCACGCTGGGCCTGGAGCTGGGCCTGCCCGAGGCGATGGTCTGGCGGCACCCGTTCCCGGGCCCCGGGCTGGCCATCCGGATCATCGGGGCGGTCGACCGGGAGCGGCTCGACCTGCTGCGCCAGGCCGACCTGATCGCCCGTGAGGAGCTGACCGCCGCCGGCCTGGACCGGGGCGTCTGGCAGTTCCCCGTGGTGCTGCTGGCCGACGTACGCAGCGTCGGGGTGCAGGGCGACGGGCGCAGCTACGGGCATCCCGTGGTGCTGCGCCCGGTCTCCAGCGAGGACGCGATGACCGCCGACTGGTCCCGGCTGCCCTACGAGGTGGTGGCCAGGATCTCCACCCGGATCACCAACGAGGTGGCCGAGGTGAACCGAGTGGTTCTGGACGTCACCAGCAAGCCGCCGGGCACCATCGAGTGGGAGTGACGCCGCCTCAGCCGAAGGTCGGCGGCACCGGCCCGCCCGGTGCCCCGCCAACCGGGGGGCCGGTC
>NZ_SMKJ01000397.1:0-4801 GCF_004348615.1 Micromonospora sp. KC207 | reverse complement strand
GACGTCGACGCCCTTCGGACGCCCGGTGGACCCGGACGTGAAGATCACGTATGCGGGGTGGGTCGGCAGCAGGGGGGTGCGGCGGTCCCGGTCGGTGGGGTCGCGATCCGGGCGTCCCGCCAGCTCCGCCACCACCGCCGGGTCGTGCAGGTCTAGGCGGGGCAGCCCGGCGGCCGCGGCGGCTGCGCGGGCCACCGGCGCGGCGTCCGACCCGGCGAACACCACGCAGGCCGGGTCGGCGTCGGCCAGCATCTGCTCGACGCGGGCGCGCGGGTACTCCGGGTCGACCGGCAGGTACCCGGCGCCCGCCTTGGTCACCGCGAGGATCGAGGTCACCAGTTCGATGCCGCGCGGCAGGGCGAGCGCGACAAGCCGCTCCGGGCCGATCCCGCGGTCGACGAGCGCGTGGGCGAGCCGGTTCGCCCGCGCGTTCAGCTCGCCGTACGTCAGCCTGCGCGCGCCGCAGCGGACCGCGACCGCGTCGGGCGTGCGGGCGGCCCACGCCTCGACCAGGGCCGGCAGGGTCGCCACCGGCACCGGCGCGGGGTTGCGGCCCTGGGTCGACAACCGGTGCCGCTCCTCAACGCCGAGCAGGTCGAGCCGTCCGGTCCGTGTCCCCATCGCGGCGGGCAGTTCCGTCAGCAGCCGGGTGAACCGCCGCAGCAGGCCCCGGACGAACCCCACCGGGAACAGGTCCGGGCGGTACGACAGGCGCAGCCGCAGCCGGGAGCCGGCCGCCGCGTTCAGGCTCAGCGGGTAGTGGGCGGCGTCGGCTGCGCCCGCCTCGACCCGCAGGGGCCCGCAGCGCAGCTCGCCGGACTCCGGGAAGTTCTCGAACGCGACGCAGGTGTCGAACAGCTCGCCGGTCCCGGCCACCTTCTGGATGTCGGCGAGGCCCAGGTGGTGGTGTTCGATCAGGTGCGCCTGCTCGTGCTGGACGCGGTCCAGCAGCGCCGACAGCGGTTCGTCACGGCGCAGCCGGACCCGTACCGGCACGACGTTCATCAGCAGGCCGACCATGCTCTCGGCGCCCGCCAGCTCCGGGGGTCGCCCCGACACGGCGGCGCCGAAGGTCACATCGGTCCGCCCGGTGAGCTGGCCGACGAGCAGCGCCCACGCGGCCTGGACGAGGGTGTTGACGGTGAGGTCGTGCCGGCGGGCGAACGCGACCAGCTCCGCCGTGTCCTGGGGGCCCAGTTCGCCCGGCAGGCTGCCCGGCCAGACCGGGGCACGGGTCGGGTCGGCGGGGGCGACGAGGGTCGGCCCGTCCAGGTCCGCCAGCGCCGCCCGCCAGGCGTCCTCCGCGCGCGGCCGGTCCTGCGCGGCGAGCCAGCCGAGGAAGTCCCGGTACGGCACCGGCGGCGGCAGCGCCGAGCCGTCACCGCCGTGCTCGTACAGCGCGCACAGGTCCCGGATCAGCAGGGACGTGGACCAGCCGTCCAGCAGGATGTGGTGGTACGTGACGACCAGCCGGTGCCGGTGACCGTCGACGCGGATCAGCCGGAACACGATCAGTGGGGCCCGGCGCAGGTCGAACCGCCGGCCCTGGTCCGCCTCGGTGTGCCGGGCGAGGGCGGCGTCCGGGTCCTCCCCCGGCTCGGCGGCCACCTCGGTCCACGACAGGTCCGGCCGGCTGGCGATCACCTGCACGGGTGCGCCCGCGCGGCGTTCCCGGAAGCCCGCCCGCAGGTTGGGATACCGGCGCAGCAGCCCGCCCGCCGCCGCGCGCAGCGCGTCGACGTCCAGCGGACCGTGCAGGTCCAGGATGAGCTGAGCGGTCTGCACCTCCGGCCCGGCGCTCTGGTGCCAGGTGTGGAACATCATCCCGGCCTGCAACGGGGCCAGCGGCAGGATGTCCTCGATGCTCGACGTCGTCATGACACCGCTCCCTGCTCCGCAGCCAGTTCCTGCTCAAGGTCGTCGATCTCGTCCTGGGTCAGCGTGACCAGGGGCAGGTCCGCCGGCGTGTGACGGGTGGCGGACGGGGTCGTCGAGCTGGCCACGACGGCCTCCAGGGCGGCGTGCCAGTCGTCGGCCAGGTCGGCCACGTCGGTCTCGGCCAGCAGCCCCGCCGGCCACGACCAGGTGGTACGCAGCTCCGGGCCGGCCGGGCCGTCGACGGTGACGGCGGCGATCTCCAGGGCGTGCGGCACCGGGTGGCGCGGGTCGGCCCCGCCTCGCAACACAATTCCCTCCTCGGCCGGCCCCCAGTCGTCCGGCTCGGCGGCGGGGAACCGGCCGAGGTAGTTGAAGGCCACCTGGGGGGCGGGCATCCGGGCGAGCACGGGACGGGTCCGGGAATCGAGGTAGCGCAGCACGCCGTACCCGCCGGCCGGCGGCAGGGCGTGCAGCTGCTCCTTGATCCGTTTGACGGCCGCGCCGACCGCCGGGCCACCGGTGCGCGCCTGCGCCCCGTCGACCGGGCCCGGGTCGAGCCGGACGGGGTGGATGCGGGTGAACCAGCCGACGGTGCGGGACAGGTCGGCGTCCGGCACGAGCCCGTCGCGGCCGTGCCCCTCCAGGTTGACCAGCACGCCGCCGGAGCCGCCCCGGCCCCGCCTGGCCAGCCAGGGCGGGATCGCCAGGGCCAGCGCGGTCAGCAGGATCTCGTTCACCCCGGTCCGGTACGCGGCCGGGGCGGTGGTGAGCACGGCGGAGGTGCAGGCCGGCGACGCGGTCCGGGAGACGCTGCGGATCCGCTCGAAGACGTCGACGCGGCGGTCGAGGGGGCGGCTGCCGAGCGTCGGCTCCGGCCGATCCAGCAGCCGCGTCCAGGCGGCCAGCTCGTCGGCGCGCGAGGGCTCGTCGGTCAGCGCCGCCACCTGCCGCGCCCAGCCCCGCAGCGTGGTGCCCGCCGGCTCCAGCGCCGGCTGCCGCCCGGCGTCGATCGCGGCGCAGGCCGTACGGAGGTCGGACAGCAGGATCCGCCACGAGACACCGTCGACGGCGAAGTGGTGGACGACCAGTAGCAGCCGGTTCCCGGTGTCCGGCCCGGCCGCGAACCAGACGCCCTGCACGAGTCGGCCGTCGGCCGGGCGCAGCCGGTCGCGGGCGGCCTGTGCCTGCGCCGCGATGAGCGCCGGCCGGTCCGCCGCGTCGGCGTCGGTGAGGTCCACGACGCGCAGGCAGTCCTCGGCGCGCACCGCCCCGGCGGGCGGGATCTCCAGCTCCCACGGCCCGTCCCCGGACCCGGTGCGGGCCCGCAGCCGCAGCGCGGGATGGTGGTCGAGCAGCGCCTGCAACGCCTCCCGGACTCCCTCGGCGGTCTGCGCGGCGGGCACCCGGACCAGCATCGACTGGCTGAACGCGTCCAGCGGGCCGCCGAGTTCCTCCCGGGCCCAGGCCAGGATCGGCGTCATCGGCACCGCGCCGATCCCGCTGTCCGACCGGTCGGCGACCGTGCCGTCCACGGCGGTCGCCACCGCCGCCAGGGCGCGCACGGTGCGCTGCTGGTAGACGTCCTTCGGTTTGATGTTCAGGCCGGCGCGGCGGGCCCGGCTGGCGAGCTGGATGGACATGATGCTGTCGCCGCCGAGGCCGAAGAAGCTGCCGTCTACGCCGACGTCGGGCACGCCGAGCAGTTCGGCGAAGAGTTCGCACAGGATGCGCTCCGTCGCCGTGCGGGGGGCTGGTCCGGTGAGCGACCCGTCGAGTTCGGGCTCCGGCAGCGCCGCCCGGTCGACCTTCCCGGTCGGCGTCAGCGGCAGCGCGTCGAGCACCACGAGCCGCGCCGGCAGCATGTACTCGGGGAGCTGGTGGCGCAGCCACTCGCGTACCTCCGCCGCCGCGAGCGTGGCGGCGGCCGGCGTGACGTACCCGACGAGCCCGGCGCGTCCCGACTCGTCGGCGCGGGTGGTCACGACGGCGGCGCCGACCGCCGGGTGCCGGGCGAGCGTGGCCTCGATCTCGCCGGGCTCGACCCGGAAGCCGCGAATGTTGACCATGTTGTCGACCCGGCCGGCGTACTCCAGGTCGCCGTCCGGGCGCAGCCGCACCCGGTCGCCGGTGCGGTACAGCCGGCCGCCGGGCCGGGTGCCGCACGGGTCTGCGACGAACCGTTCCGCCGTGAGTCCCGGCCGCCCGGCGTACCCGCGTGCCAGCCGCGCCCCGCCGACGTACAGCTCGCCGACCGCGCCGACCGGCACGGGCACGAGCATCGGGTCGAGCACGTGGGCGGTCAGTCCGGCCACCTCGCGGCCGATCCGGCTCAGGCCGTCGCCGACGTCGTTGGGCCCGAGGGTACGGGCGGTAACGTGCACGGTCGTCTCGGTGATCCCGTACATGTTCACCAGGCGCGGCCGGTCCCAGCCGTGCCGCTGCGCCCACCGGCGCACCGACGCGTGCTCCAGCGCCTCGCCGCCGAAGATCACCCAGCGCAGGGCGTGCGGCTGGTCCGACCGGGAGTCCACGTCCTCGAACTGGGCGAAGGAGGAGGGGGTCTGGTTGAGCACGGTCACCCCCGCCCCGGTCACCAGGCGATGGAAGTCCTCGGGGTTGCGCGAGACCCAGTAGGGCACCACGACCAGCCGACCACCGGTGCTCAACGCGCCCCAGATCTCCCAGACGGAGAAGTCGAACGACGCGCTGTGGAACATCGACCAGACGTCGTCGGGCCCGGCGCGCAGGAATTCCTCGCCCCAGTGCAGCAGCCGGGTGACGGCGGCGTGCGGAACGGTGACGCCCTTGGGGCGGCCGGTGGAACCCGACGTGTAGATCACATACGCCGCACTGTCCCCCGACACCACCACCGGCGACACCGGAACCTCCACCGGGCCCGGAGCCTCCCCGTCGACCTCCACCA
>NZ_SMKJ01000396.1:0-4861 GCF_004348615.1 Micromonospora sp. KC207 | reverse complement strand
GCAGGTCGGTGCGGAACTTCCCCATCGGGTCCAGCTCGCGGGCCAGCGCCAGGAAGTCGGCGTGCCGGGGGTACGCGGCGGCGACCGCCGCCGGGTCGAGGGTGAACACCTTGCCCCAGTGCGGCCGGGGCGCGAACGGGGCCAGCGCCCGTTCCACCTCGGCGAGCACCGGGGCCACCGCGTCGGCGTCGCCGATCCAGGTGAAGTGCACGGCGAGGCTGTCCCGCCGGTACTGCGGGCTCAGCCACAGCTCGTCGGCGGCGATCGTACGCAGCTCGCAGACCTGGAGCACGGCGGCGATCCGGTCCGCCAGCGGGTCCAGCGCGGCCAGTGCCCCGGCCGCCGCCGCCCGGGGCAGGTGGTACTCCGACTGGAGCTCGTCGCCGCTGCTCGGGGTGAAGCCGAGCCGGAAGTGCGGCAGCCGCTCGTGCCACGGCCCCGGCTCGCCGAGCTGGGCGGTGCAGTTGCGCGCCGGCATCCCGGGCACCGGGTGCACGGGCCCGGCCGCCGCCGTGGTGCCGAGCCAGTCGGCCGGCGGCGGCGGGGCGTCCGCGAGCTGCTTGCGCCACACCTGGTCGATCCGGTCGCCGCGCCAGTCGGTGAACAGGCTCACGCTGTACGCCGAGGCGAACGCCTCGTCCAGCGCCGCGCGCGGCAGGCCGAGCCGGACGTACTGCCGCACCTCGAAGTCGGGCACGACGTCCAGGGTGACCCGGGTGACCACGCCCAGCGCGCCGAGCGAAACCACCATCCCGGCGAACCGGTCGCCGTCGGCGTCCCGCCGTACGGTCAGCAGGTCGCCGTCGGCGGTGACCAGCTCCAGCGCCGAGACGGCCGAGGCCAGGTTGCCGATCCCGACGCCCGAGCCGTGGGTGGCGGTGGCCACCGCGCCGGCCACCGAGATGTGCGGCAGCGACGCCATCGTCGGCAGGGCGTACCCGGCGGCGTGCAGCCGCGTGGCCAGGTCGCCGTAGCGCACGGCGGCGGCGACGGTGACCGTTGATCGCTCCCGGTCGACCTCGACCGTCGGCGGCAGCCCGGCCAACGAAACCAGGTCCCCGCCGGTGTCGCCGAGCCGGTTGAACGAGTGACCCGTGCCGACCGCCCGCAGCCGGTCGCTGCCGGTGACCAGCCGGCGCAGCTCGTCCAGCCCGGTCGGGCGGTGCCGGCGCGCCGCCGAGTAACGCACGTTGCCGGCCCAGTTGCGCTCCGGCACGCCCGCCCCGGACTCCCGGTCGCTCGCGTCCACGTGACCCTCCCGTCACTCGGCGTCGTCGAATCGACGCCCGGGCGGCTCCGGCGGGCCGGACACTGGTTGCCCGGGGCGTCGTCGGGGAACCATACGCCCATGAGCAGCTATCCGGACCCCGCCCTGCGCGGCGACGTGTACCCGTCCGAGGAGGAGATCGACCCGACCGGCGTCGGTCCGGACCCACGTGGTGCAGTTCGACCTCGACGGCGACGGCGTCCCGGACATCACGTACCTGGACTGCGACCGGGACGGCCGCCTCGACACCGTCGTGCGCGACGAGCACCCGACCCGCTGAGCCAGCCGGGGCGTTGCCGGCGCTTCCCACCCTCGCAGTCATGCCGGGCCACGACCGGTGGTAGACGAACACGCCCCCACCTCCACCTGAGGCTCTTTCGCAGGTTTCCGCCAGCGGGGCCCCGGGCGTCAGCCGATCCGGCGAACCGGCCGCTAGAGCTGAGGCATCACCTCGGCGGCGACCAGCTCGACGTGGTCCAGGTCGGCCAGGTCGAGGACCTGGAGATAGATCCGGCCGCTGCCCGTCTCCGCGTACCGGCCGATCTTGTCGACGACCTCGGCGGGGGTGCCGGCTAGGCCGTTCTCGCGCAGCTCGGCCGGCTCCCGCCCGATCACCTCGGCCCGCCGCCGCACCTCGGCCTCGTCCCGTCCGCAGCACAACACCAGGGCGTTGGACCAGCTCATCCCGGCCGGGTCCCGGCCGATCCCCGCGCACGCGGTGCGGACCCGGTCGAACTGCGCGGCCGTCTCCGCCACCGAGACGAACGGCAGGTTGAACTCGTCGGCGTAGCGGGCCGCGAGGCGGGGCGTGCGGGTCGGCCCCTTACCACCGATCAGGATCGGCGGCCGCGGCTGCTGCAGCGGCTTGGGCAGCGCCGGCGAGCCGGTCACCGGGTAGTAGCGCCCGGCGTGGTCGAAGGTCTTGCCGGCCGGGGTCTCCCAGAGCCCGGTGATGACGGCGAGCTGTTCCTCCAGCCGGTCGAACCGCTCCCCCAGCGCCGGGAACGGGATGCCGTACGCGCTGTGCTCCTCGGCGAACCAGCCGGCGCCGATGCCCAGCTCCACCCGGCCGCCGCTCATCTGGTCGACCTGCGCCACGGTGATCGCGAGGGGGCCGGGGAAGCGGAAGGTGGCGGCCGTCATCAGCGTGCCGAGCCGGATCCGGGAGGTGTCCCGGGCCATGCCGGCCAGGGTGGTCCAGGCGTCGGTCGGGCCCGGGTCGCCGCTCACCGCGCCCATCTTCAGGTAGTGGTCGGACCGGAAGAACGCGCCGTAGCCGGCGTCCTCGGCGCAGCGGGCCACGGCGAGGAGCTGGTCGTAGGTGGCGCCCTGCTGGGGTTCGGTGAAGATCCGCAGTTCCATTCCCCGAGCATAGGCAGTGCAAGGAGGGGCCCCTTGTCAACGCCTCCGGTAGGGAGGGGCACCCACTGGCCCCGCGCGGTCAGTCGGCCGGCGCGCCCCCGTCGGGTCGCGACCGGGCCGCCCGCGCCACCACCTCCTCCGGCGTCAGCGGCGCCTTGGGATGGTGGGTCAGGCACAGCGGGGTGTCCACCTTGACGAAGGAGAAGCCCTCCCCCGCCGCGTAGAACTGGCCGCTGGTCAGCAGCCCGATGTCCGGCAGCCGGCCGCCCTTGGCCTCGGCGAGTTGCCGGGCCGCGTCGATCTGCGCGGGTGCGTTGAGCAGCCCGAAGAACTGGGTGGTGGCGTTGCCGGAGATCTGGTTGTGCAGGCCCTTCGGGGCCTGGGTGGCGAAGACCAGCCCGAGGCCGTACTTGCGGGCCTGCGAGGCCAGTGCGATGGAGCTGGCCGTGCAGGCGGTGTTCCCGCTCGACGGCGCGAGGGTCTGCGCCTCGTCCATCACGAAGAGACCGCCCAGCGGCCGGTCCCCGGCGGGATGCCGCCGGATCCAGGCGAACAACGCCATCTGCAACTGGTTGACGAAGCTCTGCCGTTCCTGGTCGGAGGTGAGGCCGACGAAGCTGACCACCGACACCCGGGCCCGCCGGCCCGGAGCCGGGGTGAGCAGCAGGCCGGGGTCGGCCGGGGTGCCCGCGCCGCCGAAGAGCGGGTCGGTGACCATCACCGCCTTGAGGGTTTCGGCCAGGTCCAGGGCCAACTTGTCCGCCCGGGCCAGCCGGCTCACCCCGTCGGGCAGGTCGGCGAGGAACTCGGTGAAGCCGGGCAGGCCCACCATGCCGGTCCGCGCGTACGCCAGCAGCGCCTCCGTCAGCACCGCCTTGCCCTGCTGGGCCAGCCGGGTCGGGCGGTCCACCCCGGCCCGGGGCGCGAGCGCCTCCACCGCCGAGCGGATCGCCTGGTCGAACTCGTCCGGCGAGTCCCGCAGCGGGGAGAAGTCCGGCAGCGGCTGGAAGCTCAGCGGCTGGCCGGCTGTGACCCGTGGCGTGAAGACCACGACCTCGGTGTGCTCCAGGTAGTCCCGGGCCCGCTCGTCGTCGCCCGGCCCCCAGCCGGCCGGCGGCTGCGGCCAGGCGTCGCCCAGGCGGGCCAGGTCGTTGTTCGGGTCCAGGACGATCGCGGAGACGCCCTGCCGGGCGCACTCCTCGACGATCCGCCGGATCAGCACCGTCTTGCCCGAGCCGGAGCCGGCGAAGACCACGCTGTGCCGGCGCAGCGAGTCCAGGTTCACCTCGAACGGCTCCCGCGCGCCCGTGGTGTGCCCCAGCCGGATCGCCGTACCGCCGGCGGGCCGCGCCCCGGCGGTGGGGCCACCGGTCGCCGGGCCCACCGCCGCGCCGACGGCCGCCCTCCGAGCCGGACCGTCGGCGGCAGGCGCCGGACCGTCCGCGAGAGGCGCTGCCGGCGGCGCGGGCGCGTCCCCCGCCGGTGCCGGGGCGGGGCCGCCGAGCACCGCACGGAACAGGGTGGTGCCGCTCGCCGGCCGGCGGGCCACCAGCCACTCGTGGTAGGCCGCGTCCGGGCTGCGGCCCAGTTCGCGCAGCGCCGCGTACACCCGCAGGTCCGCCTCGGGCACGGCGCGGCGCAGCCCGCCGGCCGCGTCGAACGCCGCCAGCACCTGCGCAGTACGTTTCCCGGTCGGCCACTGTCCGGCGCGCAGCAGCACGAGCCGGCGCTGCGGGAACTGCCGGTCCAGCCCGGCCATGGTGCAGGCGGCCCTGATCCGGGCGATCGTGGCGATGGCGTTCGGGTGGGCGATCCCCCGGAAGCACCAGTGCGCCTCGTTCTCGGTGGCCTCGTCGAGCACCTCGATCAGCCGGGCGTGCAGGGCCGGCTTGCGCCCCGGCGGCGGGTCGTGCTTGTACGTGGCCCCCGTCGGGGCCTGCTCGGCGATCCACGCGGCGAGCCCGGCGGCGAGCAGCGGCGGCAGGTGCTCGTCCTCGGTCCGGTGGTCGAGGGCAGGGCCGACGTCGGCCGCCGCGACCAGCCGGGCGAACCGCTCGTCCAGCGGGCGCAGGTCCGCCGGACCGGCCGGCGGGGGCAGCGGGGGCGGCGGCTGACTGCCGTCGATGAGCCGGTCCAGCGCGGCCACCTCGTCGGCGTCCCGGCACCAGGCGACGTGCCGGTCCACCCGGCGTAGCAGGGCGCGGGGGGTGAGGTTCGGGGCGTCCGCGAACG